>CAZGKZ010000102.1:0-4736 GCA_964526315.1 uncultured Geobacteraceae bacterium | reverse complement strand
GATCTCTCGGCACGGGTGACCATCATGTCCAAGGATGAGATTGGAGAGTTGGGGCGTTCATTCAATAATATGGCTGACAACTTGACCCAGGCACAGATTGAATTGAAAGAGTGGGGAAATACCTTAGAACAAAAAGTTGAACAGCGAACGGCTGAAATGTCAGATATGCAGAGTCAGTTGCTCCGTTCTGCAAAGCTGGCTTCGATGGGAGAGCTGGTTGCGGGGGTCGCGCACGAAATTAATAACCCACTGACCGGTATTCTGATGTTTGCCTCTCTGTCATCAAAGTCCCCTGATTTGCCGCAGCAGGTTAAAGATAATCTTGATCTGATTGTTTCAGAGACCGGGCGGTGTGCCAAAATTGTGCGGGGCCTGTTGGAATTTGCTCGCGAATCATTTCCAGAGAAGAAACGTGATTCAATTAACCGGATTATTGAACATACCCTGACCCTGGTTTCACAGCAGATCATTTTGCAGGATGTTGATATCCAATGTCGTTGTGGGGATTCTCTGCCCGACCTTGAAGTTGATGCCGACCAGTTGCAACAGGTATTTTTTAATATGTTCATCAATGCCGGGCAGGCGATGCCGAATGGTGGCACATTGATTATCAGTACCGAGTGGCTGGAGAAAGAAAAAGAGATAAAAATTGTTATCGAAGATACCGGGACCGGCATCAGTCCGGAAAATCTGGATAAAGTATTTGACCCATTCTTCTCGACGAAGTCACAAAAAGGTTTCGGGCTGGGGCTGTCTGTCTCGTATGGAATTATAGAAAATCACGGTGGTCGGGTTGACGTGAAGAGTCGTGAGGGTGAAGGGACCAGATTTTCAATCTATTTTTCAGTTGATGATAAATTATCATCAGATGCTGGAGAGGATGATGAACTGTCTTAGCTATCGGCTGGGATTTACGGATGTAATAAAGAATCGATTGGTAGGAGGAGCCGTTCAGTAGGCTCCCTGACAGCAATCTATATCAGGTATGATCTTTAACTGAGATACTCAGTTTTTTAAGCAGAGCCTGAAAGTTAGGTCTGAGCATTCCAGTTTCCTCTGCTGCTTTGGTCACGTTCCAGTTGTTTCTCTCCAGTGCGGCATAGACAAATGCTTTTTCTGCCGGCTCTACTGCCTGTTCCCGGAGTTTCCGCTTTGCTTCCTTCAGTTCCTCCGTATTGATTGGTGCAACCATCTCTTCATTGCCGGTAGCCAAATCCTGGGAATTTGGTAGCTCCAGATTTTCCCGCTGGATCATATTTCCCTGGGTGAGAACAACGGCCCTCTCAATGATATTTTCCAGTTCACGAACATTGCCGGGGAAAGGGTAGTCATGTAATGCCAGATGCGCATCAGCTGAAAGACCTTTGATCTCTTTGCCGATATCTTCCGAAAACTTTTTCAGGAAATAGCCGATCAGCAGCGGCACATCGCCGGCCCGATCACGCAATGGAGGCAGGGTAATTGGAATAATATTTAAACGGAAATAGAGATCATCCCGAAACAGACCTTCCTCTACCAGTTTGTCCAGCCCCCGGTTGGTTGCAGCGATCAGGCGGATGTCAATGGGGGTTGCTTTGGTTCCACCAATCGGTGTGACCTCACGTTGCTGAAGCACCCGAAGTAGTTTTGCCTGGGTCGACATACTCAAATTAGCAATTTCATCGAGAAACAAGCTGCCACCACTGGCGACACTGAATAAACCGGGCTTGGATTGGGTGGCACCAGTGAATGATCCCTTGACGTGGCCAAACAATTCACTTTCCAATAAATTTTCCGGTAATGAATTGCAGTCAATAGCGACAAAGGGCTCATCTTTTCGCGGGCTGTTATTGTGAATAGCCCGGGCAACAAGCTCCTTGCCGGTTCCGCTTTCACCAGTAATTAAAACTGAACTGTTGGTTGGGGCTACCTGAAGAATCCGCTGAAAGACCTTCTGCATTGCGACACTTTTGCCAATGAAGGATTCTGCAACGGTTTCGTCTGGAATGCTTTCAGTGATAACCTCTGATTCAAGATTCAGGAGCCGTTTTTTTATTGCAGCATGAACCTTCTCAGTGATCTGGTCGGGCAGAAAGGGTTTTGTCAGATATTCAAATGCCCCATTTTTCATTGCATCAACGGCTGAATCGACCGTTGCAAAGCCGGTGATGATGATGACCGGAACATTTGGCTGCAGTACCGAAATGGTCTTCAGGACTTCAATTCCCCCCATAATAGGCATCTTTAAATCACTGATGACGACACTGAAACTATCTTTCTGCAGTTTCTCCATGCCGACTTTACCATTTTGGGCTGCTACAACCTGGAAGCCTTCCATGGTTAACGCCTGACGAAGCCCTTCACGGATGACCGCTTCATCGTCAATGACCAAGATTTTATGTGTTGAGTTTTCATCCATGATGATGTGAATTGCTTTCCATATCAGCCGAGGAACACTGAATAAAATCCAAATAATATATTTTCAAAGCGGTTAATACTAGTAAGGGAACAGGGAACAGTCAAGGGATAAGTCGCAGCTGGGTTGAGAGAATATTGGCGGAGATTCTTTAGGTTTTGAAAATAAAGTAGATGGAACGACCGAGAAGGATCACAATTCAATGAGAAATAAAAAAAATATGCAGTAGATTATTGTGTTCTACATGAAATTTTCCACTAAAAATATAGTGATAACTGCTGGTTATCTGGTTTATTGGTGATTTTATGGGCTGATCCTTTGATTGTAGCTGTATGAAAAAGATATTCATTTTAGGGAATGCAGCCCCAAGAATAATGGCCGTAATCAATAAATAATGACGTTATGGCAGTATGTTATGAATAATATATTTAGATGATAAGATGTTGGCATAATTTCTGTATGTATTTATTGACTAGTGAATATGAAAGTTAAAATTGCCATGGAGGTTGTAATGAAAGATATGATTCGTAATACGGTTTTTGCTTTAATCTGCGTTGTGACAGCAGTTTCTAGTGCTGTTTCTGCAACTGCTCCCGCTGAGCAGGGGGGTGGGTCGCTACTTTTGTCCCTATTTATTGGGTTTTTCGCCTTAATCGTTGTTTTCCAATTGGTTCCGGCCTGTTTGTTGTTTGTTGGTATTTTGAAAGGGCTGTTTGCACGAAAGCATGGGATCGAGCAGAAGAGTTCCAACCGATAATTTAAGTTCAGGAAGTGGGGTAAATACAATGAACGGACTCCTTATAACTAATAAAGACCAAGTTGCTCGAGAGCAGATGGCGGCGATATTTCAGCAGGATGATTATCAGGTTGAGACTGCCGATTCGGTGATCAATTCCCTTCAGGGAATTCTTGACAAGTCTATCCAGGTTGTTGTCCTTGGTGGCCTGTTTGATGAGTCTCAGATCGCAAAATTTGTTCCCTTGCTGAAGAAATGTAATAGAAATCTGTCAATTATCCTGGTTTCTGATGAAATGCCACTTGATCTGTTGCGTAGGATTCGCAAAGAAGGGATCTTCTACCATGCGTTAAGGCCCGTTGAGGGAGAGAGTTGGGATGAGATTCGTCAGGTCGTTAAGTGTGCTTTTGAAAATTATCAGGCACGGCAGAATGCCGGGCACAAGTTATTTAAAAAGAGTGTTCCCCTGCAGAATACGGTTGATGGTCTGACTTCATTGGGGTGATGATTCACTTCTGGCCCCAATTATCATTATTACTTAGTTTTATAAAAGACCCCTTAAATGGGGTTTTTTTGTGTTCATCCCATACCCCTGCTCATCTATCCATATAAAAAAAATATCCATTTAGCGGTATACTGTATACAATATTTATCCTTTTATAATATTGATATTTCTCAATACGTTATGATCTTTTTAACCTCGGTTTTCTCCTCTATACAGATATCGATCTGTATAGATTTAATATACAGCTAATCACGACAATATGAGTTATCTTGATTGGGTATATATAGTATAATCGGATGGTTATGCTTTTATCGAAGATTATAACATTTCTGGCATGACCCCTGCATTTCCTTCTTCGGAACTTTAGTTTGTTCTTCCGGTTAATTTGTATACTGTACACAAAAAAAGAGTTCCAATGTGAAGCATTAATCCGTATAGTACGGCAACTATAAGTGCAAATGATTGAGTTGTTCACCGGCCCTGTTTTACCAGCAAGTGGACAATGTCCAACTTTTATCAAGGAGGTTTCGATGCAAAGTGTAAAAGTGTTATTAACCGCTCTCGCTCTGATGTTCATGGCTGCTTCTCCCGCTCTGGCTGTTGACACGAGTAAAACCTACAGTAGTGGTATTCTGATTCTTTTGTTTGTCGGGTTCTGTGCCCTGATCATTATTGCTCAATTGGTGCCCGCGATATTGGCACTGTTGGGTATGACTAAAGAGGCTGTAAAGAGCACATCAGGTGGAAGAGTTGCAGCGTCGGTAAAGAAACACTGAATAATTTCCATTGAGAGGTATTGAAATGTTTGATTTTTTTATGAATGTTGGTCAGGTTAAAGAAATTTACACGGTTGTTGATTACTACACTTACATCAAGGGTCTTGAGTATCTGCTTTGTCTGCTATTTTTCACTTTTTTCCCAATGTTTTACCGTTATGTCATTGGTAGTGATGAAGATTGATCAAGTTTGAACTTTTAAGTGTGTTGGATTTTAATTGCTCTGCATTCTGCCAATCTGAATCGATGCAGACAAAATTTGAAAACTAAGGAGTAGAGGTTATGGTAAATGTCGTTAAGCAACTTTTGACCGGGATGGGAGTT
>CAZGKZ010000101.1:0-4745 GCA_964526315.1 uncultured Geobacteraceae bacterium | reverse complement strand
AATATCTCCGTCATCAAGGGTTTCCAGTTCCAATTGACCAATTTGTGCAAGCATCGCCGGGCCCATATGGGTCAGCAGTAACCTTTGACAATTCAACTGTTTTCTCTTTTGCAGCAGAGTCATATAGTCCAGATGTGAGGGAACCGACTGATCATAAGCAAAACATTCGGCGATCAGAACATCACTCCCCTGTGCCAGGGGAAGCAGATTATCTGTCCATTCGGTATCACCAGTATAACTGATAACTTTCCCAGCAACCTCAACACGAAGCCCGTAGACATGCTGACTACTACCATGTTTCACCTGAAAGGCGTTAATTCTAGCAGAACCTGTCTGTAGCGTTACTTCTGGATCAAGTCGCTGATACTCAACGGGAAAGTTAAGTTTTTCACTGAGCATTCCCGGGTAAAGTGCTTCTGCTAACCCTTCAACTTGTTGCTGTAATCCCGGGGGGCCGATCAAGGTCAGTGGTCGGGTCCGCTGGCTGGCATATTTCCCTTCAAGTAATAAATAGGGAATCCCACCAAAGTGATCACCATGAAGATGGCTGATGACAACCGCATCGATCTCAGCAGGAGCAATCCCGCATCGGTGCAACCCGATCAGGCTGGAGCAACCGCAATCAATCAACAGCTGACCGGCTGGAAAACTGAGGTGAAAGCAACTATTCAAACGCCCGCCGCTACCGAAAGCATCCCCGGTTCCGACACAGCAAAGTGAGACTGAATGGCGTTCTTCCATCGTTTCTCCGTTCTCCTCTATTGAGAGATCTGCCAAAAGTAACAAGACAACAAGCTCATTTCCAACACCATTTGCTGATAAACATGATATTATGGTGATCATCAGATATGGAGAATAGTACCAATAACTTAATATTTTATCATTCAGAAAAATTATAAAGTAGCAGGGTCAATACCGCCGTCATTATTGGATTATTATGCCGACAGATTCTTCTCAAGTAATTTATGCCTTAGCGATTATCCTGATTGCCTCCCTGATTGGTGGTCGAATTGCTTCGTTCTTCCGCATTCCCCGTGTTACCGGTTATCTTCTGGCAGGTCTGGTAATTGGCCCTTCATTTGCTGATTTATTCAATCTTCCACGGCTGCTCTCTGTCGAAGCATTGAAGGAATTGCGACTCATTTCGGATGTCGCACTGGCATTGATCCTGATGAACATTGGCGGGCAATTGCGCACCGAAAACCTCCGTCGCTGGAAGCAGCGGATTTTCATCTTCTCCGCAACTGAAGCAATTCTTACCGGCCTGCTGGTCGGATTTTCTATTTTTGTCGTTAACCAGTTCATGTTAATGCGGATTGTCAGTGGTTTAAGTCTTAGCCAGTCATCCTTCTTATTTGGCGTATTTACCGGGGTCATCAGTATCGCTACAGCTCCTGCGGCCACCTTGATGGTGGTACGTGAATACGAGGCTGAGGGACCAATTACCAGATTAGTGTTGACTCTGGTGAGCTTGAATAACCTGTTTTCAGTCTTTGCCTTCACTATTGCCGTACAATTACTGGTCTCCCCCGGCGGTGGCTTCATTCCAATTTTTTATCAACTCAGTGTCCCGCTGTTGCTGGGGGGTTCTTTTGGTCTCCTGATGTCACTCTGGGCACAACGGATGGAGCTCCCCAGCGAACATAAAATACTGCTGCTTGGGGGTGTCACAGCAGTTGCCGTTATCAGCCGTGCTCTTGGTCTGGAGCCATTGTTATCCTGCCTGGCGTTGGGAATGATTCTAGCTGACAGCTCCCCGCGCTGGAACCGATTACTTAAAGCTCTAAATGAAGTAGATTACCCCCTTTACGTCGTGTTTTTTGTCCTTGCCGGAGCGAACCTGCATATCGCTACGCTGTCACATATTGGTCTGCTCGGTGGAACCTATGTTCTTGCTCGGACCTGTGGAAAACTGGTCGGGGCATCTCTGGGGGCCCGCTTAGGAAAATTTGGTCAGGCGGAACAAACCTGGGTTGGGATGACCTTACTTGCTCAAGCCGGAATGGCCATCGGACTGGCAGCAACACTCTCGAAACAGTGGCCGGAGGGGGGACAGCTGGTCGAAACAATCATTCTCGGCTCTGTCGTCATCTTTGAGTTAATCGGGCCACTGGCAGTTCGTTGTGGATTGGTCAGAGCAGGGGAAGTCCCGTTACTCTCATTATTACGGAAGCGGGGGCCACAAAGCGGGATGGAAGGGCTACACAGTGTCGCCAATCATTTTCGTAACAATCTTGGCCTGCCGGCTGGACATAAACTGGAAAATCCGGGCGATATTCTGGTTCGCCATGTGATGCGCCATAATGTTGAAACGATTCATCATGGAACCCCGTTTCAAGAACTGTTGAACATTATTGCCCACAGCCGCTACGATCGATTTCCAGTTGTTGATGATGAGCAAAATTTTGTCGGTATCATCAACTATACCGAAATTCGCAATCTCCTCTTTGATGAGTCCCTCTCTGAGCTGTTAGTTGCCCGTGATCTGGTTTCTGCTCCCCACCACGCGATTCCTCCAGACATCCCTTTGCGCGAAGCATTAAAGACACTGCAAAAGAAACGAAACATCAGCTATTTTCCAGTCATTGACCCGGAAGAACCAAAAAAACTGCTCGGTATTCTCAGCCAGAACGACGTCCTCGCAGCATTCCGGCGCTTGAATCTGGAGGAATAAAAACAGCAGGGCACCTGAGAACAGTCACCCTGCTGAATTTCCAATTATAAATATGGTGCTTTATTTTTCTTTCAAATATTTTTTTGCCGGGGTTGCTTGTGGTGATTCTGGATATTCTTCCAGCAGCTTTTGCATTGTTGTTCCAGCATTTTCCCCATCCCCAAGAGCATTAAAAGCCAGTGCCTGTTTAAGCATTGCTGCAGGAGCCTTAGCATTGGACGGATACTGGCTGATCACATCCTGAAACTGCAAAATTGCAGATTCATACTTCTTCTCACCATAATAAGCTTCACCAATCCAATACAGGGCATTGATATATAAATCATGTTGCGGATATTTTTTGATGAAAGATTCCAGCATTTCTCGACCTTCAGCAAATTTTTTCTGCTTCCGGATTAAATCAAGGGACTCTTGATAAAGCTCTTCCGCAGTGACAGTTGGCTTCTTTTCTTGCGTTGCCTGTGGTGAAGGAGAGATGATGGTTGCCTGGTTGGACGGTTGCTGCTCCAATTCCTCAACCCGATTGGAGAGAGAACTCAGTTGTAATCCCATATCATCTTTGATCAATTGTAACTCATCGGTCATCGCCCGATTATCACGACCTAAATCATCTATTCGACCATTAATCGACTGGAACTCTACCCGTAGGTTATCAAGCCCTGCCATTAATTCAGCAATCTGACGCTGTTGCGTATCACCCCCGGCTTTTTCAGTTTGTGATGACTCCACCTTCTGGACTTCCAACTGAGCCAGACGACGCTTCATTTGTTCCAAGTCGTTCTCCATCCGTAACTGATTTTGACTTGGTGGAACACATCCGGCCAATAACAGAAAACTTAAAATGACTAATAAGAAACGCATCGGATTTCCTCCCCGGAAAGCTGAACCAAAAAGGGCCGCTCAAATACAGTGAGCGGCCCGGATTGATAATTGAGAACAGACTAACGCTTGACTTTAAAATTAGCCCGGCGATTTTTAGCCCACGCTTCTTTGGTATGGGCAGAATCAAGGGGCATCTCTTCACCGTAAGAAATAACGCTCATCCGCTCAGCGACAACACCAAGAGAGACCAGGTAGTTTTTAGTTGCCAAGGCACGTTTCTCACCCAGAGCCAGGTTATATTCGTCGGAACCACGCTCATCGCAGTGCCCTTCAATAAGAACCTTAACTGCGGGGGCAGCTCTCAACAAGCCAGCGTTATTCACCAGAATACTCTTTGATGCATCGGTCAGCACATACTGATCAAAATCAAAATGAATTGGCTCCAAACCTTTGGCAGCTGCGCGCTCAGCATTTCTTGCGGCGGCCTCTGCATCGTAGGTAGTATCGTAAGCAGTATCGGTCACAGCTTGTTCATCAACACCAGCAGGCTGCTGTTGATCCATTTGGGTTGTCTGATCAGTAGTACCTGCCTGCTCATCAGCAGCCGGTTTTTTAGCACAACCTGACGCCAATAGTGTTAAGACAAAAAGCATCACTACCAGACGGGTAATGGTTGATTTCAGCATAGTAAATCACTCCTTTCGCATTTGCGATAAAATAGTAGAGAACAATTTTCAATATCGATGCTATTATACAGAAGCCCCATAGAAAAACAACATCCGTTTACAGGGATAATATTATTCTACCAGCGATGAGACCATGCGGGATGTGAATCATCACCACCACGAGCCGAAATCTTTTTGGCTCCCGTTCCATCTACTCGCATAATCCAGATCGATTTTCCCTTTCCTCCCTGATCGTTTGAATAGATCAAAAACCGCCCATCCGGACTCCAGCGTGGATGCTCCTTGTTTCCCGGGCCAAAGGTCAACTGCCGCTCATCAGTCCCGTTCTCTCGAATCGTAAAAATATTAAATATCCCATCATCCAGCCGGGAGTAAGCAATTCGCCCCCCTTTTGGGCTCCAGGCCGGGGTTGCATTATACTTCCCTTCAAAGGTTAAACGGGTCACCTCCAGAGAGTGAATATCGACAATAAAAATATTGGGGTTACCACGTCGGTCAGAAACAAAAGCGATTTTGTTCCCTAGCGGACTCCAGCTTGGATCAACATCAATGCTGTAGTGGTT
>CAZGKZ010000100.1:0-4752 GCA_964526315.1 uncultured Geobacteraceae bacterium | reverse complement strand
GCATTGAGAAAACTGCCAGGAAACAAACTGACATACGAAATACAGATTTTTTCATGCTTTCCTCCACCTAAGATAGATTAAAATACGGGGCGACCTAAAACTCAACCTTTTCAGTTATAGATTTAAGATATCACCCCAGTTTACGGCATGTTGTCAATAGAAAAATTACCAAATACCCAATATCAGCCTCATCAATTTAAACCAGAGTTATATACTCTACCAAGGAGGGAGTGTGTCAGTGGTCACATAGATCAAATGAGCGGTAAATAGGAGCTTGCTGGACTCTTTCCTGATATTAAAGTTGCAAGTAAACTTTCAACTGCCGTAGATATCTACGACTGACTGGAAGAATACTCCCAACCAGAGTTTTGATCTCTGCCAAGCCATTATCTAGCAACTTAATTTCATCAATGCTCTTGGGATTCACCAGATACTGTCGGTGACAACGCAACAACGGCGTCCTCTCTTCCAGGACTCGCAGGGTTAACTCAGTAAAAAATTGACCTTCACCGGTCACAACATGAATGCCTGTCACATCGGAAAAAACAGATCCAACTGCTGTGGGAGAAATCAACTTAACCCGGTTGGCAAACTGACAAGGGATATGGCGCAAGGGTTCTACCTGGTAGCGGGGCGGGTCCCCCCTGCGGATAGCATCTCTGACTTTGTGGACTGTTTTCAACAAACGTTCTGCTGAAACCGGCTTCAACAGATAGTCCAGAGTTTTTTCTTCAAACGCCTTCAGGGCATGTTCATCATAGGCAGTGACAAAAACAACATGCGGCATCAGTTCATCTTCGATCATTGCCAACAGTTCAAACCCTGAAAGTGCCGGCATTTCAATATCCAGAAACAGCAGTTCCGGTTTTTCTATACGAATCCGGCGCAAAGCATCAATTGCATTACTACAGCTGCCAAGAAGCTCGAAGGCACCGGTTTCTTTGACCAGGTGTTCAAGTTCTTCCCGCGCATGTTGCTCATCATCAATGATTAATGCACGAATCATTTGCCAGTTCTTTCTCTATCGGGAGTTTAACCTGCACCAGGGTTTTCTGTTGCGGATCATATTCAACCGTCAGGCCAAATTCACTGCCATAGACATTTTTTATCCTCTGATCGACCAACCGCATCCCCAACCCTTGAGTATCAATTGGAGGGCGGTAATTTCCGGCATTATCTTCCACTTCAATTATAACAAACTCCCCCTGACGATAAGCTCTAACCCAGATCTCCCCCTGATCCAACAAGTCAGCAATCCCGTGTTTGATGGCATTTTCGATCAACGGCTGCAAAGTAAAAATCGGGATCTGCAAATCCAATAAAGCAGGATCAATTTCCTGGTTCACCGACAAGCGCTCACCAAAACGTGCCTTCTCGATTTCAAGGTAAGCGCTGATATGTGCCAACTCCTCCTCAAGAGTCACAATATCACTTTTGCGCTGTAGATTCGTCCGAAAAAAATTGGACAGTTGCAGCAGTAACCGCCGGGCTTGATCAGAATCCTTGCGGATAATCGACATGATGGTATTCAATGCATTGAAAAGAAAATGTGGATTAACCTGAGCCTGAAGCAGTTTCAACTCTGATTGTACCAACAATGATTTCTGCTCTTCAAAACGGGAACGCAGTAACTGATGGGAATAAAGAGTTGCTAACCCCTCACCAAAAGAGCGATTGATATTCAGAAATAATTTTGTTTTTGGTTCATAAAGACTGATCGTACCAACGACCTCCTGGTCAACCTGTAGCGGCACAACCAAAACTGACCCGATCGGGCAATTTTCAGCCAACGGGCACTGAAAATATTCATCATAACCATTAGCAAAAACAACCTTATTCTCATGTAATGCCTGTTTTGACCATTTTGTAACAATCGGGTTGCCTGCATGATGATGATCTGATCCGATGCCTGAAAACGCCAGAATTTCCTCACGATCAGTGATCGCAACAGCACCAACGCCGGTTTCCTGACGAATGATTTCGGCCATTTCCCGTGCCGTTTCAGAACTGAACCCTTGGCTGAGAATCCCCAAAGTTCGATCTGCAACGGTAAATGCTTTAGCCGAGAACATTGCTCCAACTTTATCCCGCACCCGTTTCTGATCCCGCACCATACTGATAAAAAGTGCAGCACCAACAGCATTTGCACAAATCATCGGAACTGCAATCACTTTAACCAGAGCAACAGCATCACTAAAAGGACGTGCAATCGCCAGAATAATCAGCATCTGTAACGCTTCAGCAACCAGTGTTGCAGAGAATGCAACAAATGGATGAAAGATGTTTTCCGGTTGTTTGCGACGCAGCAGATAAAGATGAACCAGCCCACCGACCAGCCCTTCAACTGTTGTCGAAATACCGCAGGCTAAATCGGTAAATCCGCCAAGAGAAAAACGATGGATTCCGGCAGTCAGACCAACCGCTACTCCTAACACCGGCCCACCGATTAAACCAGAGAGTACCGCACCAATGGCCCGGGTATTGGCAATCGCACCTTGAATCGGCAAACCAGTATAGGTTCCCAGAATTGAAAACAGGGAAAATACAACATACAGAACCAGTAATTCGCGCCGCTGCAATCGATCCCCGGTCAGATAGTTCATTGCCGGAGATTTGCTGAACAGATAAGCGATAACAATAATGACCGCTGTCTGCTGTAGAAGTTCAAATACCAGAGACATTAAAAATCCTCACAAAAAAATTCTTTGGATCAGCATAAAGATTTTTCTCAAATGGTGCAAAGATTTCTCTCCTGAGTGGTTCTCAGTAACGATAAGTGGTTTAACACAGTAAATAGTCGACAAATTCTTAATAACCGATAAAAAGCGATGTGTTAATTATTGACTCAGAACAGCAGTTGACAGATTATCGTTTTTCAATATTCACTTGGTGGATATTTTTCTACTCTCGTTGGAGCCCCCTATGAAGTATATCAAGTTGATTGTTCGCTTGATTGACGGACTCAATACCAAGGTGGGACATGCTATCTCATGGCTCAGCAGTTTCCTGGTTCTGGTTGTCTGTTACGATGTTTTTACCCGTTATTTCCTGCGTAAAAGCAGCGTCGGGGTACAGGAGCTGGAATGGCATATTTTTGCAGTACTTTTCCTGCTGGGAGCCGCTTATACCCTAAAACTTGATAATCATGTTCGGGTTGATGTCATCTATACTCAACTGTCAACCAAAGGGAAAGCGTGGATCAATCTGCTCGGTGGTATCGTTTTTCTGATCCCCTTTTCAATTCTGGTTCTCTGGGCCTGCCAGGGGTTTATCAGCATGAGCTGGGCAATTCAGGAAACCAGCCCCGATCCGGGAGGACTCCCCTACCGCTATATCCTCAAGGCCATGATTCCGGCCGGATTCAGCTTGATTCTGCTCCAGGGAATTGCCTTGATCTTGCGTTCATTCTGCACGGTTATTGGTCACCCGATTGAAGAAGCTGAATCAGCAGAAACTGTAGAGGGACAGCAACATGCCTGAATATATGTCCCTGGTTTTATTTGCCACAGTCTTTGCCGTCTTGCTGCTTGGTTTCCCGGTTGCATTTACTCTGGGTGGGGTTTCGCTGATCTTCGGTTATTTCACCTTTGGAATGGGGTTTTTCCAGCTACTGCCCCTGCGGATCTGGGGAACCATGACCAACTATGTCCTGATCGCAGTCCCGCTGTTTGTCTATATGGGATTGATGCTGGAAAAATCTGGACTCGCTGAAGAGTTGCTTGAAACCATGGCGATGCTGTTTGGAAAACTGCGCGGTGGGTTGGCTATTTCGGTTGTTGTTGTTGGAGCTGTCCTTGCGGCCTCAACGGGGATTGTTGGTGCAACGGTTGTCACCATGGGCCTTTTGTCTCTGCCGACCATGATCAAGCGGGGCTATTCCCCGGAGTTATCCACCGGAACCATCTGCGCGGCCGGAACCCTGGGACAAATCATCCCACCCAGTATTGTTCTGGTCTTATTGGGGAGTGTCCTGAATGTCCCGATCGGTGACATGTTCATCGGGGCAGTTATTCCCGGATTAATTTTAGTCGGCTCATATATCCTCTGGATCATTCTGGTCGCCATTTTTCATCCTCAATCAGCTCCGGCAATGCCGGCAGAGGAACTTGCTGATTTTCGAAAAAATGGCATGTACCGGAAAATCTTCAGAGCCTTCTTGTTACCTTTTTTTCTAATCGTTGCCGTCCTCGGTTCAATTTTTGCCGGTATTGCATCACCAACCGAAGCAGCTGCCGTCGGGGCAATGGGGGCCACCCTCTTAACTATCTGGCAGAAGAAATTCAATCTCCGCACGTTACGGGAAGTGATGCGAGGCACCACAACCCTCACCTGTATGGTGTTTATCCTGATTGTTGGAGCAACGACTTTTGGACTGGTTTTCCGGGGGATGGGTGGAGATCGCTACATCACCAATCTTATTCTCGGTGCCGGTATGGAACCGGGGCACTTTCTTCTTATCGTCATGCTGGTTATTTTTGTTGCCGGGTTTTTCATCGACTTTATCGAGATCACCTTTATTATCGTTCCTGTTGTTGCCCCGATATTCCAACAAATGGGCATTGACCTCCTCTGGATCGGAATTCTGATCGCCATGAACCTGCAGACCTCCTTCCTGACCCCACCTTTCGGCTTCAGCCTTTTCTATCTGAAAGGGGTTGCTCCACCGGAGATCACCACGACACAAATTTACAAAGGGATTATCCCTTTTGTTGGTATTCAATTGATCTGTGTTTTGATTGTGGTCTTCTGGCC
>CAZGKZ010000099.1:0-4793 GCA_964526315.1 uncultured Geobacteraceae bacterium | reverse complement strand
AGAGGCTCCGTTCGTAAACGGAGCCTCTTTTCTTTATCGCTTCTTTTGGTTGTCTCGCTGTTGTGCTATAAAACCAGATTCTGAACAGAAACAGTTTAGTTTGCGAGACGATCAAAATGATACAGCTCAAAAAAATTGATAAATATTTTGCCGACAGAAGAATTTTCTCTGCAATTGATTGGCACATTCGTCCGACAGACCGGATTGGTCTTTGCGGTGAGAATGGTGCGGGTAAGTCGACACTCCTCAAACTTTTAGCGGGTTTAGTTGAAAGTGACGGTGGAATCCTGCAAATTGCCAAGGGGACAACTTTTGGTTATCTGCCTCAAGATGGCTTGGCACACCAGGGACATTCCTTATTTGCGGAAACCCAGAGTGCGCTGGCTGATTTGCAGCAAATAGAAGCTGAGCTGCGGCAATTGGAGAGTCACATTGCTACTGCCGTAGATGATACTACGTTGGAGCGTTATGCTGAATTGCAACATTTGTTCGAGCAACGTGGTGGTTACCAGATGGAGTCTGAGGTGGGGCGGGTTCTCCACGGTCTTGGTTTTAGTGCTGCTGATTTTGATAAGCCTTGTGAAACTTTTTCAGGTGGCTGGCAAATGCGCATTGCTCTGGCAAAGTTGCTGCTGCAAAGACCTAACTTACTCTTGTTGGATGAACCAACCAATCATTTGGATCTGCCTGCCCGTGATTGGCTGGAAGATTATCTACTGAACTATCCTTATGCCATTGTGCTGGTTTCTCATGATCGATTCTTCCTCGATAAAGTTGTTTCACGGATCGTCGAAATCTGGAATGGTGATTTGACCAGTTACCCAGGTAATTATAGCCACTATATCCGTTCGAGGGATGAAAGAATTACTGCCCTGAAAGCGGCGAAACAGCAGCAGGACGAAGAGATCAGTCGAGTTGAAGGGTTTATTAGCCGATTTCGTTACCAGGCCAATAAGGCTTCACAGGTGCAGAGCCGAGTTAAACAGCTGGAGAAAATTGTGCGGATATCTTTACCGCCCCAGCGAAAAAAAATTGCTTTTACTTTCCCCTCACCTCCCAAAGGGGGGCGTATCGCCATAAGCTTAGAGGGGGCTTCTCAGCAATATGGAAATCTTAAGGTGTTGCAATGTGTCGACGTTCAGGTGGAGCAGGGGGAACGAGTCGCGTTAGTCGGACCAAACGGGGCAGGCAAGTCAACATTGATGCGTCTTCTCGCTGGGGTAGAGGCTCCAGTAGAAGGTAAGAGGATTGCGGGTCATAACTTGCTGCAAGCCTATTTTGCTCAGAATCAGGCTGATGAGTTGGATTCGACCCGCGATGTTTATACTGAAATCATGGCTGAATCTCCAGTGGCAATGGTTCCCCGGTTGCGTACTATTCTTGGCGCTTTCCTTTTTTCTGGTGATGATATTGAAAAATCGGTCAAGGTCCTTTCCGGTGGCGAACGTAATCGTCTGGCGCTGGCAAAATTATTGTTACGACCAGCCAATCTTCTGTTGCTTGACGAACCGACCAACCACCTTGATCTGGAGTCAAAACAAATTTTACTTGATTCACTGAAAAAATATCAGGGAACGATTGTTTTTGTCTCTCATGATCGCTATTTTGTTGATGCTTTGGCGACCCGTATTCTGGAGGTTGGCGATGGCAAGGTTGAATCCTATCCCGGTAATTATGCTGATTTTCTGCGTAAAAAACAAACTCTAGGTGATTTAAGTCATAGTACTAACCGGGTTGAACAGCTGGTAAAATTATCAGGCGAAATCCCTGCAAGTGATAAGCAGAGTCGAATTCAGGCCCATACAAATCGTAAAAACCAACAACGTCGTGAACAAAAACAGCAAAAAGAGTTATCCCAGGTTGAGGGTCAAATTGAAGATCAGGAGGAAAAACTCGCACACCTTGAACAACGGATGGCCGATCCTGAGCTCTATCAAGATCAGGATCAGTGGCGACAGGTGAGTACCGATCATATTAAGTTGAAAGAAAATTTAGATGATCTCTATCAGCAATGGGAAAGTTTACAGGATTGACGATGGCGTGGTAGATTCGTGCACCCCGTTATCTCAGCTCTTTTGGTGAAATGAATTCGGTGCTGTATTGCAGATTACGTAAGATGGAGTTTTAGAGAAAATGATTTTTCTACCTCGTGGCATCCCAGTGAGAAAAAAAGTTAATCCGGCTCGGATTAATCTGCCAGAAGCCATGGAGAAATTACGGATTGGAACTTTTACCGGTTATCTCCGTTTTGATGCCTCTCAAGGGGCGGGAGTTATTCTCTTTCAAGACGGTCAATTGATTAGCTCGATTTTCATTGATAAAGATGAATCCGAACGTTTGATTGCTTATGATGCCATTGCTAAAATTTTTGAAGTTTCTATTCTGGGTAGTGCAATCTTAAATATCTATCGCTTGTCAGAAGATCTGGTGTTGGGCATTCACGCCCTCTTGCATGGTCGTTATCTCCAAAAAGGTCAGGATTTAAACCATTTTGATGTGCGTACTCAGTTGGATCAAATCAAGGATGAGGGGCTTACCGTCTGTCTGCGTGTGTATACTGATGATCAGACGGCTTTGATTTTTTATGATCAGGGTTATGCTCTTGGCTTTTTTCATGAAGGGGACAGTGAACTTGAGCCGACAGCGGATGTTTCAACCTCTGTGGCTAATTTACCGGGGGCTAAGCTGGACGTATTGGAAATTCGCAGTGCCGATGAAATTGTTTTGGCTGATTTGATGGGTTCTGCTGATTTAGGTCCAATCTGGCAGAGAACGCGAAAGTTGTTACTGGAAGAACGGCACAAGCGTGAAGAAACAGCCATGCGTTCGCAAAAACAGACTTCGGAGCGAAGGCGACAGCATACGTTAGCTATTTTTAAAACAATTGCCGGAAATCACATTGGCAAGTTTGGAGTTGCTCAGGTTGAAAAGGCGTTTGCGGTCGTTGGTGCTGATCTGAATGCTGGTGAGATGGACAAATTTTACATCGATCTTCGGCGGCTTGCCAGCCTTGTTGCAGGGCAAGCTAAGATTATGACGATGATTGATGAGATGAAACAGACTTTTGATGAATAGTTCCTTCCCACCGTGGGGAGTTTTAACTAAGAATGGTAAAAGAGGTGGGTATTTAGGCAGTTTTCTTTACATATGAGAATTATTCTTGACCACTTTTGTACTTTGACTTATACATGGCAGTTCAATTAGCTATTATTTTTTTTCACAACACTTTTAAATTATCAGGAGGCACACAGATGAGAAAAATGACAATTTTGATTTCTACCTTAGCGCTCGTTTTGAGCATGGCAGCGACTGGGTTTGCTGCAGACACAATTAAGCTAGGTGTTGCAGGCCCTCATAGTGGTGACTTGGCTCCTTATGGTATTCCAGCCATGAAAGCTGCACAGCTGGTCGTCAAAAAAATCAACGCTAACGGCGGTGTTCTTGGTAAACAGGTAGAACTGCTGATTCAGGATGATCAATGTAAGCCAGAAATTGCAACCAATACTGCAACCAAGTTGGTGACTGATGGTGCTGATGTTGTTCTGGGCCATATTTGTTCTGGTGCAACCAAGGCTGCACTGGGTATCTACAAGGATGCCAAAATTCCTGTTATGTCCCCATCCGCAACCAATCCACCGTTGACACAAAGTGGTGATTATCCTAACTTTTTCCGTACTATCGCTTCTGATGATATGCAGGCAAAAATGGCTGTTGATTTTGCCATCGATAAGCTTGGGGTGAAAAAAGTTGCTGTTATTCATGACAAAGGTGACTACGGTAAGGGTTTTGCCGATTTTGCTAAAAAGTACCTTGATGAGTCCGGCAAAGTAGAAGTTGTTCTATTTGAAGGAATTACTCCAGGTGCAATGGACTACTCTTCTATTATTCAAAAAGTACGTAAGAACGGCGCAGATGCATTGATTTTTGGTGGTTATCATCCTGAAGCTTCTAAGTTGGTTTCTCAAATGAAGCGTAAGCGTCTCAAAACCGTTTTTCTCTCCGATGATGGTGTTAAGGATAATAGCTTCCTGAAGGTTGCCGGTGATGCTGCTGAAGGTGCATACGTTACTGGTCCTCGCGATCTTTCCAGCATCCCTCTTAATGCCGCTGCTACAGCTGAATTTAAAGCTGAGTATGGTGCTGAGCCTGGTGCTTTCTTCCAGGAAGGTTACTCTGCTGCACTCGCTCTGCTGAATGCTATTGAAAAAGCCGGCTCTACCGATTATGATGCCGTCACCAATGCTCTACGGACAGAGTATGTAGAGACTCCAGTAGGTAAGATCAAGTTTGACAGTAAGGGTGATGCTGAAGGTGTTGGCTTTTCCGTTTACAAAGTTGAAAATGGCAAATTTATCGAGCTCAAATAATTTTTTTTGCTAAAAGAGTCGGTCATGATTTGACCCTTTTATAATATTAGATGTCTCTTCAGGGAACTGGTATTTTCATCAGTTCCCTGAAGCTTTGTTGAAAATGTGTCATTTCTGCATTGCCCCCACAAATAGTCGGTTTTAATTTATGGAATATTTTCTAGAACTTTTTTTCGGTGGTTTAACCCGGGGTAGTATCTATGCCCTGATTGCCTTGGGCTATACCATGGTCTATGGCATCATTCAGTTGATCAATTTTGCCCACGGTGAAATCTATATGATCGGTGCATTTGTAGCGCTGATTGTTGCCGGGGTGTGTACTATCTATGGAATGACTGGGATCTCAATTCTTATTCTGGCAGCTGTTGTCGCTATAATTTACTCCTGCGCTTACGGTTACACGCTGGAAAAGATTGCCTACCGCCC
>CAZGKZ010000098.1:0-4828 GCA_964526315.1 uncultured Geobacteraceae bacterium | reverse complement strand
TTGCTGGTCAGAATAAGAACCGCTATGATGACCGGATAACAGCGGCAGTCAATCTTTCCCAGGAACGGTCACAATGAAACAATCAGCAGCACGAGTTCTGACCAGAATTGCCTATTTTCTGCTGATTTTGTGCGCGACAATCATCACGGTACTGATTATCTTCTTCAGTCAACTCGATCTCAACGACTACCGCATCTCTCTGGAACAAAAAATCAGCTCGGCACTCAAACAGCCGGTTCAAATCGGCCATAGTTCTCTGACCTATAATCATGGGCTGGCACTCGAATTTCAGCAGGTACAAATAGGTCCGGATCATGCCGTTAAGGCACGGATTCCACAGATAACCGCAACCATAGAGATCGCCCCGCTATTTCACCGACAAGTCGTTCTCGGTCAGGTACAGATTGAAGAACCAGAATTCCAGCTCTGGTTGCCATTTGCTGATCGACCGGCCAAGGGAGCCTCTCATCAGCTATTTAATTCCTTAGGGATCAACAGTCTAATCATTCACAATGCCAGTTTAAAAATCTACCAGAAACAAGAGAAACTCAGCGTCGAACGACTGAAAATTTCCAATCTCCACGCAGTTCTCCGTGGCTGGCAACCTGAAACAGCGGGGCACCTGGTCGTTACCGGACAAGTCGCCGGATATAATGCTGACTTTCTGCTGGAAACGCAGTTGCCCTCAAGTGCTGACCCACAAGTCTGGCGAGAAGAAAAACACCAGCTACAGCTCCAGATCAAACATATCTCAACTGCGAAATTGCCAAAATTACCGGATCAGAAATACCCGGAAGCATTTAATTTTGATTTGACAATCCAAGGGGTTCCAGCTGATGGAACAAACTTCAGTGCGACCCTGTCCGGGTCAGGTAGCAATGAACAGATATTTTCACTCTCCGGGCTTTGGACATCGGCAACTCAACTCGATTCAATCACAAAACTAACTGGAAAATTACTGGAGATACCACTTAGCGGTGAGTTCGTTTTTATCCGGCAGAAAGAAAAATATTCGCTAGCCGGTCATTTTGGAACAAAGAATATAAAATTAAATCCTTCCTTACTTAAGACGTGGCGAATCCCCAATGCAGAAAAATTCCTCAAAGGGGATCTGGAACGGCTGGCAATCACACTGAAAAAGAGTTGGAATCCCACTGAGAAGTTCAATGGTCTACCCGACATCGCTGCTGAAGTCACCATCAGCAGCCTCGACTGGAAGATTCCAGAGTTGCAACAGGTTCAGGACCTCTCCGTAGAATTTTCTTTAAAAAACCAAACTCTCCGTATCACTGACGGTATTCTGGTTGCGGGAGGAGAGGTTATCGATTTTTCAGGACGAGTCAAAAGCCTCTTTCTCCACCCCGATGTTGACTTGAAGATCAACTTTAATCCCAACATCAATACCGTTACGAAACAACTGCAGTTGCCCGACAATTGGAGTGTTTCCGGAGAGATGCCTGGATCATTGCAATTAAGCGGAGACCTTTTTGCCCCCAATTTCCTTCTCCAGGCGGATCTTAAAGAGGTTGATCTGCAACTGGGGGAGCGATTCCATAAGCAGCCGGGTGAGCGGAGCAAACTGCAACTGCAAGGGCGACTGAGTCACAAACAACTCCACCTGGACCACTTTTCCCTCAGCCTGAATGAGACGAGTGTTACCGGATCACTCAAACTGAATGGTGACTTTTTTGCGCCCGATTTTCTCCTTCAGGCCGATCTGGGAGCAATCGAATTTAAATATGGAAAGCTGTTTCACAAACGATCAACCGATCAGGCCAAACTGCAGTTGCAAGGGCAATTAAGCAGCACACAACTACAGTTGGATCACTTCTCTCTCACTCTGAATGACCTCAAAATTGCTGGGACCGGCTCATTCCGACAGGATCAGGGGTCACAGGAGTATCATTTTGCTGCGGACCCCATCGATTTGGAGAAACTCAGATATTTTTCACCATTTTTGCAGACAATTCAGGTCAAAGGTGAAATTGAACCGACAGTGAACCAACAAAAGAAAAATCTGACCGGGACCTTAAAGATCCGAGGGGTCGGTGCCCATCTGACCCATGTCATTGCTGACCTGAATAATGCAACAGGCCAAATCAATTTTGATCGTCAGGGGTTCACCTTTCAGAAAATGAAAGCTTCCCTCGGTGAATCAGAATTTACTGTCAGCGGCAGACTGAGTCACTGGGAGAAACCACAGTTTGAATTGAATCTGAGTGGTAAGGAGATTCGGGCCAAAGATCTGGTCTTTCCCCATTCTAAGCTCACTTTTTCTAGCCTGGATGGAAAACTAAAAATTGATGCCGAGGGGCTCACGTTTTCCCCGGTCACCGCTCAACTTGAAAAAAACACCCAGGCGACTGTCACCGGGCAGGTCAGCAATTTCCAGGATCCACATGTTTCTCTTGAGATTCAATCGGAACGGGTTGCCGTCCTCGATATCATAAATTTATTTACCAACCCGGATCAGCCGACCATTCAGGTCCCCCCGCCAATCAACCGGCCTCCGATACTGATTAAAGTTTCGGCCAAGCAGGGAACACTGGGCGGGCTACATTTTCAAAAAACTGAAGCCTTAATCACCGGAGACAACGAACGACTCGTCATTTACCCACTTAAATTTGCCAGTGGAAAAGGGTGGTGCAAAGCCAGAGTGGAATTTGATTTTCAAGAGCAACTTGCACCACTAAAGATATCAGGGCATGTGCACAAAATTGATGCGACAACTCTCCACCGAGACCTATTTCATCGACCTGGATTGATCAAAGGACCACTAAAGGGGGATTTTTATATCGAAGGAAATCCAGGGCACAATCTATTCTGGCAGCATGCCCGCGGGGGAATTCACATGCGGATCAAAAAAGGGGTCTTACGGGAACTCCACACTTTGGCCAAAGTCTTTTCCCTGTTAAATATTTCACAGCTTTTCACCGGAAACCTGCCAGATATGGACAAAGAGGGGATGCCGTTCAGCCTACTGGAGAGTACCTTCAAAATCGGGGATGGAAAAATAACCACAAAGGATCTCACCGTCACCAGCGAATCAATGAACCTCTCCGCGGTTGGATCACAGAACCTGATTGATGACTCGCTCGATATCACCCTCGGGGTGATGCCGCTACGTACAGTTGATAAAATTATTACCTCGGTTCCGGTTGCGGGGTGGGTTCTTACCGGGGATAATAAAGCGCTGTTGACGGCTTATTTCAAAATTGAGGGAACCAGCAAAGAACCCAAGGTATCAGCAATTCCGGTTGGATCGGTTTCTGAGACCATATTCGGTCTTTTCAATCGGATCGTCGGTCTGCCAGTCAAGCTGATCAAAAATATCGGCTCATTATTTGAGGAGAAGCCACAGAAGAAAGTTGACCCATAAGCTACCGGAAGATGGAACTATCTGGGTTTATCCCCAACATAGACAGTCGCGATACCGAACGTTTGATCAACATATTGGACCCGTCCGAAACCAGCATCAGTCATCATCTTTGAAAACTCCTTCTGAGAAGGAAACTCAATTACCGAATCAGGAAGATACTGATAGGCACTCCGCTTTCTTGAAATCAGTCCACCGATCGTTGGCAGGATTTTCTGGAAATAAAAGTAGTAGATTTTGCGGAACAGTTGACTTTCGGGCTGGGAAAACTCCAGAATCACCGCCCGGCCACCCGGTTTAAGAACCCGAACCATTTCGCGCAACCCCGCTTGACGGTCAACAACATTACGAATACCGAAGGCAATCGTAATTCCGTCAAAACAGCTGTCGGGATGGGGAATCTCCTCACAGGGAGCATTCACCAGCATAATCCGCTCACCATAGGGGGAATTGTTCAGCTTTGTCTGCCCCTGAACCAACATCCCCTGGGTAAAATCTTCACCAACAATAGTAACCGATGGATCGGTCTGCTTGGCAACCTCAAGAGCAACATCACAGGTCCCGGTGGCAATATCAAGAACCCGACCGTTTTTGGGGATACTCAACTGACTCACAGCGAAACGACGCCAGCGGCGATCGATTCCAAATGAGAGTAACCGGTTAAGCAGATCGTAGCGATTAGCAATATCGTCAAACATCTGGCGAACATTGCGCCCTTTGTCGGATAACTGAAACATGTGTAAACTCCTGCTTGCAGATAGGGTGAACCGCGTGGGACACTAGCATAGAGTCAAGTTGCCGCCAACAAAAATGGTGACATTTCAAATCCAGATTCAGAAAGTGGAGTTTTTTCAACCATGGTCGAGCATAAACATCAAATACCAGCGGTAAGAGTCAGCGCCGCAGTGATTCAGTATCAGGGGAAAATCCTTATCACTCTCCGCCCGGAAGATAAAAAACTAGGGGGATATTGGGAGTTTCCCGGTGGTAAAATTGAAGCAGGAGAGACACCACAAGTTGCGTTGAAGCGGGAACTACGTGAAGAGCTCGATATCGAAATTGTGGTCGGCCCCCTGCTGGAGACCGTTGACCATTGTTACGATTGGGGAAACGTACAAATTCTCGCCTACCTGTGCAGTTGGCAAAGTGGAGAGATCAAACATTTAGAAGTTGCCGACCATTGCTGGGTTGCTGCTGACAATCTTCTCGATTATAATATCCTCGCCGCCGATCAACCGATTATCCAGAAAATACAGGAGCAACTATCATGAGTATCCGCCTGACTATTTTGTGTGAAAATAACGTCGACAAAGTCAGCCCTTACGGTCTGCTTGGTGAGCACGGTTTTTCCTGCCATCTGCAAACTCCCGACGGGGAATTTCTCTTTGATACCGGTGGCGGGATGACCATCATGAATAATGCCAAACTGCTGGGTATCGATTTCACCAAACT
>CAZGKZ010000097.1:0-4899 GCA_964526315.1 uncultured Geobacteraceae bacterium | reverse complement strand
CGGATTCCACGTGGTTCCAAGAAAGTTGATGGAGCTCACTAAAAATCATTAGTTTAATGCGATCAGCAACTAATGCCTGATCATTTAGCCCGCCAGTTCATTCTGGCGGGTTTTTTTAGGCACCTGATTTTACTGAAGGGAAAATTAACCTTGATTGACCCGGCAACCTCAGGTACAAGAGTCAATCAATTTTAGTCTTATTATTGAGGAGTATTCAATGGTCCCAGACATAAGTATAAGTGTTATTCTAAATTGGCTTCTGCTACTTGCCTTGTTTCCTATGGCTTTTTTCTGGCTGCGCCGGGCCTGGCGAATTTTCATCAAGAAAAACTATTCAGAAGTTGCCCTGAAACGGGGCTTACCACCGAACAACCCAAAGAAATGGGCCCCGGTTGTCGGGATTGTTAATCTTGTTTGTGGTGGAGTCGCTGTCTGGATTATCATTGCGGTACTTGTGTTGGCTCGCTACCCCTTCGAAACCTGGAATGCTTACGCTGGAATGACCATCTGGGGGAAAATTTTCGGCGATTTAATTATCCGTTTCACCGCTCATCCAATCACTTTGGGGAGAAAGAAAGAAACCACCCCAAAGTAATTACCCGGGAAAACTCACCCCTTCTCTCTGAACCACAACTGTGATATTCTCCCCTAAATCTATGCAAAGCTTCTCCACAGAAGCCTTTTGGGCGACGGTAGGTCGCTGCAAATAATTTAGACGGAGATATATCTATGGGTCTGATCAACTCTTTACGCGAAGCTGAACCATTTAATCAGCTTCCGGAAGAAATCTTTACTGAGCTTAACCAATCTGCAGAAATCAAAAACTTTCCAGCACAAACCCTGATCTTCAACCAACACGCTCAGCCAACTGGATTCCTCTATGTCATCAAATCGGGACTGGTGGAAATCGTTGTTCAGCCACCCGGTGGCGTTGAGATGATCGTTGATTATCGCAATGAAGGGGCTTTCTTTGGTGGAACTCCAATCTTTACCAGTGAAGGTTATTCGGCCGGAGCGCGTACCGTTAAAGAGACGGAATGTTATCTGATCCCCAAGTCAATCTTAAGTCGTATAGCGGTTAACTACCCTCATATTACGGAATTTTTCAACCACGCAATTTACTCCAGAGTACGGAATCTCTACGCTGATATGGTTAGTGAACATGCACAGAATGTTCTCACTCAGATGGAGTCCTACCCTTTCCAGAAACGACTTTCAGAGATCATGTCAACTCCGGTTGAAACCTGCACGCCGGAGACTCAAATCAGAGATATTGCCCGCAAGATGATCCGGCAGAGTATCGGAGCACTTCTGGTTTGCGACAAGGATAACAAACTGGAAGGAATCGTCACAGAACGTGATCTGGTTGCTAAAATTATTGCCAGAGAAACAGCTGATTGCCACACCGCAAGCGCTGGCGATGTCATGACAACAAGCCCACACACCATGACTCCTGAAACCTTCATGTATGAAGCAACAACCTTCATGATGGGACATAAAATCAGGCATCTGCCAATCCTGGATCAGGGTGAGATCGTCGGTATTGTCACACTGCAGGATCTGATGAAATACCGCAGTCAGAAATCGATGCTGCTGATCGGGAATGTTGATAAAGCCCGGACAGTAGAAGACCTCATTTCTGCCCGGGAAGAGATTGTCAAGGTTGCCCGAGCCCTGCTGAGTGAAAACCGCTCCCATATCGAGACAATGGAAATAATTTCCTACATTCACCACCGAATCATCCGGCGTTGTTATGAACTGGTTCTGGATGAAATGAAACGTCAGGGCAAGAACCCACCCGATATTAAAGTCTGCTTCATCATTATGGGAAGTGGTGGGCGCAAAGAGATGCTGCTGGGGCCGGATCAGGATAATGGTTTTATCTATGAGGATTTCCCGGATAGTCAAGTTGCAGAAGTTGATGCATTTTTTATCCCCTTTGCCGAAAAACTGGTTGCGGCACTTGCACGTATTGGTTATCCGCGCTGCGATGGGAATGTCATGGTCAACAACCCACTCTGGCGTGGGCGGTTACAAGAGTGGAAAGAACGGGTATCTGACTGGATCAGAGTCCCGGAAGCCCAGAAGGTGCGCTATTCTTCAATCTTTTTTGACTTTATGCCAATTGCTGGCGAAGCGTCATTATGTCTGGAACTGCGAAAAATTGTCCATCAGGAAATCAAAGCTCATCCAATTTTCCTCTACCACATGATGGAATTAGATTTCAAACACAAGGTTCCACTAAGCCTGATCGGCCGTTTTTCTCTAGAAAAAGGCAAAAAACATAAGGGGCAGCTGTCAATCAAACAGGCGGGAAGTATTTTCATTGTTGACTGCGTACGGATGTTCCTTCTCGAACAACAAGTAGACGCAACAACCACCACAGAACGCCTTGATCAACTGGTTAAACTGAATGTTTTCAATCAGGAAACCGCTGAACATATCAAAGCGGCCTTTGAAGCATTTACTTTTTTACGGCTACGTAATGAAATCTCCCTGATCGATCAGGGTAAATTCCCGACCCACTATCTCAACCCCAATTCATTGACCAAGAAAGAACAGGATATTCTCAAAGAGGCATTCCGGGTTGCCAGCAAACTTCAGGATTCCACCAAGAGACATTTTTCCAAAATCGTCGGATAACAGCCGCTTATGTTTTTCAAATTCTCCCCAGTCGATTGCAAAACCGCAATTAATGATTGCGAAAAATGCTATTTTCGCTAGAATGGGGAGATCATTAAAACACCGTTCTGAGTAAACTACCCCTGGGTGAACCACGATGACAAGAGAACAGGAATTACAGTCCTATTGGAAACATAATATGACCTATATTGTCATTCTGTTGTCCATCTGGTTTACTGTCTCCTATCTCTGCGGAATCGTTTTCGTCGATCAGTTGGATAAACTAAAAATATTTGGTTTTCCGTTGGGCTTCTGGTTTGCCAATCAGGGTGCCGAGGTGATTTTCTGCCTGCTGATTATTGTCTATGTCTGGTTAATGAATCGACTCGATCGTAAATTTGATGTTTTTGAAGACTGAGCAGTGGCATAAACCTTTTGTCACTGAGTTTGGTAGCGGGGCAAAGAATCCCGCAATGAGGGCGTTCCATCCATGAGTATTACAACCTGGACCTGGATTCTTGTTAGCATAACGTTTGCTATTTATATCCTGGTTGCCATCCGCGCCCGAGCTGTTTCAACAGGCGCCTTTTATACTGCTGAGAGAACCATCCATCCGATTCTGAATGGCATGGCAACCGGAGCGGACTGGATGTCTGCTGCCTCGTTTATCTCTATGGCAGGGCTGATCTCCTTCATGGGGCGTGATGGATCGATCTATCTAATGGGCTGGACCGGGGGGTATGTATTACTCGCTATGCTTCTGGCTCCCTACCTGCGCAAATATGGAAAATTCACCGTTCCAGAATTTATCGGTGACCGCTATTATTCGCAAAGCGCCCGGGTTATTGCTCTTCTCTGTGCTATTTTTATCTCCTTTACCTATGTCGCCGGTCAAATGCGCGGAGTTGGAGTGGTGTTCTCACGCTTCCTCAATGTTCCAATTAACACCGGTGTGGTTATCGGGATGTGTATTGTATTTTTCTACGCTGTCCTCGGCGGAATGAAAGGGGTCACCTATACCCAAGTTGCCCAATACTGCATCCTGATCGTAGCTTACATGATTCCTGCAATCTACATTTCTATCATGCTCACCAACAATCCAATCCCAGCGTTTGGTTTTGGCAGCACGATCAGTCAGGGAGGTGCAGAGATCCTGAATGATGCATCAACTCAGGGGAGATATCTCCTTGATGTTTTAAATGGAATCAACAAAGACCTTGGATTCAGTGAATATACGTCTGGAGTTCGACCAAAAACCGACCTGTTTTTTATTGTTCTTGCTTTGATGGTTGGTACTGCCGGACTTCCCCACGTGATTATCCGTTTCTTCACTGTCCCCAGAATCAGGGATGCACGTGCTTCGGCAGGTTGGGCACTGTTTTTTATCGTTCTCCTCTATACTGCAGCACCAGCTGTTGCCGCCTTTACCAGAACCAATTTCATCAAAACCGTGCACAACGTCCAGTATGACCATGCTCCACAGTGGCTTAAAAACTGGGAAGCGACCGGATTGATTGCCTGGGTTGATAAAAATGGGGATGGAATCATGCAGTATGGCCCCGGAAAAGCAATTGCCGGGAAGCCTAAATACACGGGTAAAAGTGGCAGCTATGGACAAGCTCTGGTTTCCAATATTATCACCGATGATCCTAATGAGCTGTATATCGACCGGGACATTATGGTTCTGGCCAATCCTGAAATTGCCCGATTGCCTAACTGGATTATTGCACTGGTTGCAGCTGGTGGATTGGCTGCAGCACTTTCAACTGCTGCCGGTCTGTTACTGGTTATCTCGGCATCAATCTCCCATGACCTGATGAAAGGGGTGCTGATGCCCAGCATGTCTGAAAAGGGGGAATTACTCTGGGCAAGGTGTGGGGCAGCAGGGGCAGTGGTTATCGCCGGACTGTTCGGTATTTTTCCTCCAGGCTTTGTTGCCCAAGTGGTTGCCTTCGCCTTTGGTCTGGCAGCAGCCTCATTTTTCCCGGTTATCATCATGGGAATTTTCAGTAAAAAAACCAATGTCTACGGAGCGATGACCGGGATGATTACCGGAATCAGCTTTACCACCGCCTATATTGTTTACTTCAAATTTATCAATCCCGGAGCCAACCGACCGGCAAACTGGTGGTTTGGTATCTCCCCCGAAGGGATCGGTGCCGTAGGGATGATCATCAACTTCGCCCTGATGTATGTCGTTTCAAAGGTGACACCGGAACCGCCACAGGAGATCCAGGATCTGGTAGAAAAGTTACGTTATCCGGTTGAGAGAGTCGC
>CAZGKZ010000096.1:0-4920 GCA_964526315.1 uncultured Geobacteraceae bacterium | reverse complement strand
ATTTCTGCCGATGGTCATGAACAGTTGCGTATCAATAATATTGATGGGCAAGCAGTTCTTGTCCCCGAGTCTGAATTACAGGATAAAAGCAATCGTTACTATATTCAGGAAGCATTTCACTGTAAGGGTGATGAAACATATGTTTCCCACCTCGATCTGAATATGGAGTTTGGGCGGATCGAAGAGCCCAATCGTCTGGTGGTCAGAGTTGCAGCTCCGATTACTGGTGCTAATGGTGAAACATTGGGAGTGGTGGTTGTTAATGTTTTCGGTGAGAAATTACTCTCATCACTTAAATATCTGTTGAACGTCGCTGGAACCAGAATATTTCTATTTAACCAGAACCATCAATTTATCAAGATGGAAAAGTCTGGGGATGGAGTTGGTTTTTTCACTGCTGATATCTCTGAACTTGATAACTTTTCTCAAATGACCTCGTTACTTCCTAAACCGGATGAACCTCCTACTGTTGCGGCGGTAAATAATGATATTACGGCTGTTGCTTCGGTCAGCGCCGGTCCTGAGCGGCTCTGGTATCTGGCCATCGCCTATCCGCAGAAATATCTTTATGCCGAGCTCAACCAACTGAAAAAAACCTATGTTTTTACCTTTTTATTACTGGCCCTGTTGGCCTCTATTCTGGCAATTATTGCTGCCCGTCGTTTCAGTTCACCAATTCGTCAGCTCTCCCGTTTTGCCAAAGCGGTTGCTGGTGGACACTTCGAGGAGATCCCAAACATAACCAGTCGGGATGAATTTGGGGAATTGTCACGTGCGTTAAACGCAATGGCTCAAGCACAGAAGCAGACCCATGCGGAACTTCTTAACTGGAATATTCTCTTAAAAGAGGAAGTTGAAAAAAAAGTTGCTGCACTCAGTCGCTCGCAGATGGAAGCAGATGCTGCTGCAAAATTGATGGTGACCCTGGAGAAGCAACTCCTGCAGGCCAACAGGTTGTCTTCTTTGGGGCTTTTGTCGGCAACTGTCGCCCATGAGATAGGTAACCCTCTGGCTGGACTGCGGGTCAAGCTGCAATTGCTGCAGCGTCGAAAAGATTTCGACCAACAATTACAGTTGGATATCAGCAAGATGTTGAATTTAGTTGATCGTTTGGGAGATTTCCTTGGACATTTGACCAGCTACCTTGTCCCGCAGCAAAATCAGGAGCGGGAGCAGACTGATATCGGCCAGGTTTTGCGGGATCTAGTATTTATCCTCTGTGAGGATGCAGATCGAAATAAAATTAAACTCCATCTTCACATCGATTCTGATCCCCTTTTGGTCTGTTCAAAATCTCAGCACTTGCACCAGATATTTATGAACCTGATTTTGAATGCTTTGCAAGCTTGTGCTGAAAATGGAGAAGTCCATGTTTACGCTGCTGACATTGGAGGTCGGGTGGAAGTAAGAATCTGTGACGATGGGTGTGGGTTGCCGGAAGCTCTGAACGATCAGATTTTTGAGCCATTGGTAACAACCAAGGAGAATGGAACCGGTTTAGGGTTGGCGATTGTTAAGCAATTGGTCGATGAATTAAATGGGAAAGTTGACCTCAAAAATCGTTCCGAGGGAGGGGTTGAAGCCACATTATCCTTTCCTGAAGGAGGTAATGGATGCGCGGGCAAATTTTAATTGTTGAAGATGAAGAGATGTTGCGTGAAAGTCTGGTCGATTTTTTTCGGCAGGAAAATTATCTGGCCCTCAGTGCTGAAACTCTCTCCGAAGCAAGACGAGCCATGTGTTCCCATGATTTCGATCTGATGCTTTTAGATATGAAACTTCCGGATGGATCCGGTCTCGATCTTCTTGCTGAAATTACTGATCCAAAATCATTATTGGTCATCGTTGCGACTGCGTTTCCTGAGGTGCAGACCGCAATCAAGGCACTCAAGCTTGGTGCCTTTGACTATATCAATAAACCTTTTGATCTCGATGAGTTGCAGCTGCTGGTTGAAAGAGCTATGGATACCCGGCAACTACGTGGTGAAGTCAATACCTTCAGACAGCGTGAAAAACAACGCAACAAACGTTCCTGGACCCGTCTGGAAGGTGATTCTAATGCGCTGAAGAAAATTCGTCAGGAAATCCTGTTGGTGGCTAAAGCCGACACAACAACCACTTTGATTTTGGGAGAAAGTGGGGTTGGAAAGGAGTTGGTTGCAGAAGCGATTCATTATCAGAGTGCGCGCAGTGAGGGGCCTCTACTGAAAATCAATTGTGCCGCATTACCGGCAACGTTGCTGGAAAATGAACTCTTCGGTCATGAAAAGGGTGCCTATACTGATGCCGGACGGCAGCAGAAAGGACTTTTTGAGCTGGCCGATAATGGGACTCTGTTTTTAGATGAAATTGCTGAAATGGAACCAGGACTCCAGGCTAAATTGCTCCGGGTTCTCGAAGATATGACTGTTACCCGGATTGGAGGACAGCACACAATACATGTTGATGTTCGTATTGTTACGGCAACTAACCGAAACTTGATGGATCGAATCAGCGCAGGATTGTTTCGGGAAGATCTGTTTTATCGATTGAATGTTTTCCCTATCCATGTTCCCCCCTTGCGGGAGCATCCAGAAGATATTCCACTGCTGGCTAATCTGTTTCTCAAGGAATTCTTAATGCATAGTCCGGATAAAAGCTGTGAATTCTCACCGACTGCGCTGGAATGTCTAAAAAAACATCATTGGCCGGGTAACGTCAGGGAACTTAAAAATGTTATCGAACGGGCAACCCTGTTGCATGCGGGGGGGACAATTTTTCCGGAGGATTTAACTCTGGTTGGTTGTTGCTCTGAGGCAACTGTAGTGAGTCATGAGATGACGACACTTGCTGAGGTCGAAAAAGCACATATTTTAGCAATTTATAAACAGTCAGGTCAGAATAAAACCTCTACCGCCGATATCCTCGGTATTAATCGTCTGACTCTCAGGCGTAAGTTGAAGGAGTATGATGTTCATTGATGATCAACAACTCACCGAAAATACTTGGTCATTTCCAGGATGTTCCGGTCTCCCTCTTTGATGTATCTGACCCGGTCCATTAATTTAAAAATGATCTGGATACCACGCCCCCCTTCAGCACTTGGATGCGCTTTATGTTGAGCTAACGCATCGATATCAAAACCCTGCCCCTGATCAAAAACTTTAATAGTCAGATCTTGCTCAGAGGCAGAGATCAGTACCCTGACGTCCTTATCTGGATCACAGTTGTTGGCATGGCAGATTGCATTTGCCAGGGCTTCTGTTAATACCAGGTTGAGATGATAGGCGAGTTCCCGGCGATTTCCCTGATATCCTTTCAGAGAATAGGCCATGCTTTCGCCGATTCGCCCAATCACCCCTAGATATTTGGTTTGATTTGGAACCGTTATGTCAACTTTAACCCGTCTTGACATGTGTTGCTTTCTGTAAAAGTTTAAGTACTGAATTAAAAACTATCGAGAGCTTCGTCCAAAGTGGCAAAAATTTCAAAAACCCGGTGCAGGCGCGTTAATTCAAACATTGAACGAACTTGAGGCTGAAGGCAGCATAACTTAAGGTTTCCTTCGCGAGCACTGGCATTTTTAAAACCTGAGACCAGCGCACCGAGGCCGGAAGAATCGATAAAGCGCACCGCGTTCAAGTCAATCACCAAGTTGCATTTCCCTTCATCAAACAACTGCAGCATTTGCTCTTTGAGATCGCCGCTGTTATGGGCGTCCATGCGCTCCTCTTCAATGGTCAGACTGACGATATCGCCCTGTTCGGTCATTTTTAACTGCATCTCAATACTCCTTCTTTCTTAGTGTAGTGATGAAATTTCCATATTTTCTTCATTATACCTTATTTTCATTATGGTGGTACTAAATCAACCACTTCTGCCAATATTTTACTCCCCGTTGTAAGTCATGCGCCGATCAGGTATCTATTCAAGAACTTTCATAACAACTAGAGTAACATCATCTTTAAAGTGGCGCATTCCGGTGAAAATTCGTGCTTGAGTCATGATCTGGTCGATCAATTCTTGCGGACTTAAATCCTCACACTCTTCAAGGACCTTACTCAGCCTCTCTATACCGAAGAACAGCTTATCCCGATTTTCAGCTTCAATGATTCCATCCGTATAGAGTAGCAAAATATCACCTTGTTCAAGGTCGGTGGCTTTTTGTTCGAAGGTAATATCTTTTTTAATCCCAAAAATCAAACCCTCAGCATCCAGAATCTCGATTTGCCGTTTTTGTTTTTTCCAGAGGAGAGGGGTGTTATGGCCGGCATTGCCAAAAATCAGTCGATGGTTTTTGGGATTATATTGGAGATAAAACATTGTGACAAACAGATCTGAACGGTCAAGGTCTTTGAGGAAATATCCGTTAAGGGCCTGTAACATCTTTGCCGGTTGTTTGATGTCTTGGATGCGTGCATGGATAAAGGTTCGTGTTTCAGCCATAATTAGTGCAGAACCAATGTTGTGACCTGATACGTCGGCAATGACTAAGTCGTAACATGAGTCGTCACGCTCAATAAAATCGTAATAATCACCCCCCACTTGGTGAGCCGGGACGCAGAGCCCCGCAATGGAAATCTTTCCTGAGGTGGGAAGGTTGGTCGGGAGGAGATCTTTTTGAATATCTTTGGCAATCTGCATTTCCCGTTCTTGTTCACGTCCCTGCAGCAGTTTTTGTAGCTGTTGATCGTTACGCCAGGCAATCCCGATCTGACCTGCCAGGTTTTCAAACAGGGCAATAAATTCGTTGGTGAAAATCCCTTTTGCGGTTTTAGAAAAAGCAGAAAGAATACCAATCGTTTCCCCTTCGAAAACAATCGGTGTATGAGCCAGACAGGTGATTCCATCCCGTTTGATATTTTCTGCCGATATTGGCTTGTCGATAGTATCAGTGTCATTGACGACGGTGGTGGTGCTGGTCAAAAATGCTTGACCGAT
>CAZGKZ010000095.1:0-4951 GCA_964526315.1 uncultured Geobacteraceae bacterium | reverse complement strand
TAAGGTGGTAAACTTAAAACGCCACTGGATAAAAGTGCTCATAGCATCCATCTTTTTCACAAGATTTATTGCTCTGTTCCATAATCCTGATTATAGTGGCGGTCAAATACCTTGTTACGTCATTTTTGGAGGTTCAACGTGTTCCCAAGCAAGTATCGTGTTCATATTTTTCTTCTCGCAATAGCACTGGGGATTATTTTTTATCCCATGTACACCCGCAAACCGGATCAGCAGCGGGTTGAAGCTTCAACTATTGCCGCCACCAACTTTTTTGAGCTTGTTGATGCCGGAAAATACGGTCAAAGCTGGGAATCATGTGCTGTTTATCTAAAAAATGAGATTTCCAAAGAGGATTGGATCACAAAACTTTCGGCAGTTCGTTCGGTGGTTGGAAAGCTGCTTGATCGAAAACAAACAAAGTACACCTATAGCAAAAACACCGATGAAGGAATTCCTGAGGGGGAATATATGGTCTATTACTTTGACTCGACATTTCAGAATAAAGACCATCTTCCGGAAACTCTCACCATGATGCTGGAGAATGATAATACCTGGCGGGTTGCCGGTTATTTTTTCAAGTAGCTGAGGCATTAGATGCAAATCCATTACGAACCTATTGGGGTGCTGAGCAGCCCGCATAAAAATATTGCTGATATGCCGATTCAACCTTCGGGAGCTGACGGAATCAGAGGAACAATCACCCTCAAGGCGCAATATATTGAAGGGCTTAAAGACCTGGAAGGATTCTCCCATATTTATGTCCTCTACCATTTCCACCAGGCCAAGGCGGCACAACTTACCGTAACCCCATTTATGGATGAAATCGGCCACGGGATTTTTGCCACACGAGCCCCACGTCGTCCCAATGCCATTGGGTTATCAGTTCTCAAGCTGACTGGTGTTACCGGTTCGCAACTGCAGATTGAGAATGTTGATATCCTTGATGGAACTCCAATTCTTGATATTAAACCCTACGTCCCTGATTTTGATCACGTCACAGCTGAGAGAATCGGTTGGCTTGATCATGCCAAAAGCACAGTCAAAAAACATCGTTCAGATAATCGTTTTGCTTAGCAGTCTGTCGGACAAGCAATAATCTGGCTGCAAATTCACCCAACTCAATCAGAACCATTTGACAAAAATTAAAATATATTATAAATTATATTCTTGATAAATATATTTTAATTCTAGGTGTCAAATGAATCATTTCAGCCCCGAACAGCTTCGCCAAAAAGCCCTTTCACCCGATGAAGATTTGCGTGGTGCAAATTTTAATGGTGCGGATCTGCGTGATCTGGATCTATCGGGACGTGATTTAAGTGGAATTCAGCTATTTAATGCCGATCTGCGAGGAACCAACTTTCAGGACGCCAACCTTGAAGGGGCAGAACTTTCGACTGCCAACCTTGAAGGGGCAATTCTGGATGGGGCAAATTGCAAGCGTGCTGGATTTGGTCGGGCCAATCTGAATCATGCCAGTCTGTTCAGAACCAACCTTGATCACGCAACACTCACTCAAGCCAGTCTGGAGCATGCCAATTTAAGTTGTGCCAACCTGCATCATGCCAGAATGCGTGAAGCAAACCTGCTGGCTACTGACCTCACCGAAACTGACCTCCGTTTTGCCGAATTATCACTTTCCAATATCCGTAACGCTAATTTCAGCAATGCCGATTTGCGCCATGCCCGGTTGAGAATGATCCGCCAGTTCAAAACTGCCAATTGGTTAGGGGTTGATATCCGTGATGTCAATTTTTCTGGAGCATACTTGATGCGTCGGGAAATTATTGATCAGAATTTTATTAAGGAATTCCGCTCCTACAATCGAATTTCAAAGATACTCTACTACCCCTGGTTGTGGACCTGTGATTGTGGTCGGAGTATGTTCCGCTGGTGTTGCTGCATTGGTATACTGCTGCTGTTTTTTACTTATTTATATGGCTTTGTCGGAATCGATTACGGACCTTATCCAACTTCCTTGTCACCCCTCTATTTCAGTGTTGTCACCCTGACAACCCTTGGTTTTGGTGATGTTCAACCAAACAGTATTGGTGGACAGATTGTCGTGATGCTGGAAGTTTCATCTGGTTATATTATGCTTGGCGGATTGCTCTCAATCTTTTCTAATAAACTGGCACGCAGGGGAGACTGACGATCGCTATGGCATTTCTATTTGGTAAAAAGAAAAAAGCAGTCGCAGATCTGAAGGATTTCAATATCCCCAGTTTCTCGGTAGCGGTTATTAATCTGCTGGGCAAACTGCGTAATCCGGAAATTTGTGTCAATGAGCTGGCAACTGATCTGGAACAGGATCCAGGTCTCCATCTCCGGGTGCTGAAAACTGTCAATTCTTCAGCCTTTGGTTTATCCCGAAAAGTAAGTAACATCAAACATGCGGTCAATCTATTGGGGCGCGGACGGCTGGAATCACTGGTTCTCTCTGTTACAGTAAAAAACAATCTTACAACCAACCAGCAAGCGGCATGGCTGGATATGCAGGAGTTCTGGAAAATGGCTTCCCGCCAAGCCGCTGTAGCACGAGTATTGGCGACGGCTCTTCATCCAAACACTCAGAGTGATGTATTTACTATTGGCTTACTACAAAATATGGCAATCCCGGTGTTAGCCAACCGGGAAGGGGAGCGCTATCGCACTCTGTATCAACATTGGCAATCCGGAGAGGTCAATCTGGCCGAACAGGAATTACAGTTGTTCGGTATTGATCATGCAACTCTGGGGGCACAGATGGCGGAACATTGGGGATTTCCGGAATCATTGATTGAGGGGATCGGGGAACACCATGAACTGGAAAACTTGACCATCCCTCTCTCGGTGAGAATTTCTGCACTGATGAAAGAGAGTCATGATAACGATTCTGCCAAAATCCTTTCACAGCAAGCGACACAGTTATTTGACCTTGATGAGAAACTTCTCCAGCTGATTGAAGAGGCGCTGGAACAGAGTAAAGAACTCTCCGAAGCATTAAACTGAGCTCTTTGGCCGAACGATATAGAACCAACCTCCCGGCAATTATTTGAAATATAAATTGATCCCTGATCAATATTTGCATATAACTGCAACATGGCGATCAAGCAGGAAACATTACAATCATCTCCCCCGATTTGTCCCGTTGGCGAAACCGATTGTCCAATAACAATTGAAGTTGCTGCTTTACACCAGAAGGTGACAGATCTATCTAACCTGGTTCGTACTGACCCCCTGACCAATATTGCCAACTATCGCTATTTTGTCCAAGCTCTTGAACAAGAGATTGAGCGAACTCAGCGGAGCGGTCAACCCACCTCCTTGATTATGCTCGATATTGATTTTTTCAAAAAAGTGAATGATCAGTGGGGACATGAAGTTGGCAACCAGGCATTGGTCCATCTATCCCAGCTGTTGCAAAAAACCGTACGGAAACTGGATATCCCCTGCCGATACGGTGGAGAAGAATTTGCCATTATTCTTCCGGACACAACTTTGGCTGCCTGTATCCCGGTCGCCGAACGGATCAGACAGGAGATAGAAAAATCACCCTTGATTGTGGCGCAAGAGCCATTACACATGACTGTCAGCCTCGGGATAACAACCTATACAGATAAGCAAGAAACAACCGTAGAAGAGTTAGTCAAACAAGCTGACCAATACCTCTATCAGGCAAAAGAGACCGGTCGGAACCGCACCTGTCATGCCGAGCTACCAAGTATTGACATTGTTACAACAGAAGAGAGACAGGCACTGTCTGAGTTATTTGGCAGTGGAACTCCAAAAAAGGATAGACCATGAAGATTGTTATTCTGGACGGTTACACCCTCAACCCTGGAGATCTTGACTGGGCTCCATTAAAAGCTCTGGGATCATGCGTTATTTATCCACGCACTGCACCCGAGCAGATTATTGATAGAGCCGGTGATGCCGAGATCATCCTCACCAATAAAACAATCCTCTCCGGCTCCACTTTGGCCGAGTTGCCAAAACTGAAATATATCGGGGTTCTTGCCACAGGAGTCAATGTTGTTGATCTGGATGCAGCAAAAGCACAGGACGTTGTCGTCACAAATGTTCCCGGCTATAGCACCGGATCAGTCGTACAGATGGTGTTTGCCCTGCTACTGGAGATGACCCAGCAAGTTGGACACCATGCGGCAAAAGTACGGGCGGGAGAGTGGGCTTCGTGCTCCGACTTCAGTTTCAGAGATCGCCCCTTAACCGAACTGACCGGAAAAACTCTCGGGGTTGTCGGTTACGGGAAAATCGGTCAGCAAGTGGTAAAAATTGCCCAGGCTTTCGGGATGCAAGTGTTGGTACAAACTGCTCATCCAGAAAAATATCAAAAGGAGACGGGGCTGGAATTTGTTGATATAGATAATTTGTTTTCCAAGGCCGATATTATCAGCCTCAATTGCCCCCTCACCAAAGAAACCGAAAACCTGGTCAATACAGCCCGTCTGGCACGCATTAAACAGAGAGCATTACTGATTAATACCGGTCGTGGTCAACTCATTGATGAGGAAGCTGTTGCCGAAGCTCTCGAAGAGGGTTATTTAGGTGGTTATGCAACTGATGTGCTCTCTCAAGAGCCCCCTGACGCAGAGAACCCTCTCTTTTCTGCACCAAATTGCTTTATCACCCCGCATATTGCCTGGGCAACTGACGAAGCTCGACAACGCTTGATTGATATTGTTGTGGCTAATATTGCGGCATTTCAATCTGGAACACCGCAAAACCGGGTTGCCTGATATGATCAACGGGGGGTTTTGTTATTTTATACAAGACCCCCTTCTCCTCTGCATAAATAAAATATTTGCTGAAATAAAAATATACACTCGATATACATATTGAATAATTACTGTTATTCCAATAGGTTACTTTTATATTGCCTTGATTTTGTCTGATTTTCCCCTCTCCGATTGTATATCCGCTTTATACAGGTATCCGTGCCAACATCTTG
>CAZGKZ010000094.1:0-5005 GCA_964526315.1 uncultured Geobacteraceae bacterium | reverse complement strand
GCCTACGTAGGTGATACTCTGGTTGCGCAAGCGCTTTTAAAGGCGACATTTGCCGATAAATAATTTGGATAGATCATGATTCATTCAACAGCAATTATTGCTCCAGGTGCAGAGCTTGATTCCACGGTATCGGTTGGTCCTTATGCCGTTATTGGTGAGTATGTAAAAATTGGTGCAGGAACGACCATCGGTCCTCATGCGGTTATCGAAGGTCGCACTGAGATCGGTTGTGATAACCAGATATTTCAGTTCACCTCAATTGGAGCTGTACCACAAGATCTGAAGTTCTCGGGAGAGGAGACCTCTCTCACCATTGGTTCTCGTAATCGGATTCGTGAGTTTGTAACAATCCATCTTGGCACTGAGACTGGCAATGGAATCACCACAGTTGGAAGTGATAATCTGTTTATGGCTTATTCTCATATTGCTCATGATTGTATTGTTAAGGATTATATTGTCATGGCCAATGCAGCGACTCTGGCCGGGCATGTCGAGGTAGATGATTATGCTATTCTGGGTGGTTTAAGTGCTGTCCATCAGTTTGCCCGAATTGGTTGCCATGTGATGGCAAGTGGCGGTTCTATGATTGGCCAGGACATTGTCCCCTATTCGATTGTTCAGGGCGACCGGGCCAGAATTGTGGGATTAAATCTTACTGGGTTAAAGCGTCGTGGCTTCACCAGTGATACCCTGTCTAATATTAAAAAAATGTACAAACTAGTTTTCCGCTCAAATCTCAATCTGAACGAGGCGATTGCTCAGATTGAGGATCAGTTTGATGGATCTCAGGAAGAAGTTAAAACTTATCTCGATTTTTTGAAAAAAAGTGAACGTGGCCTGGCACGTTAACCTGCTGATCTCCAATTTTGTCGGTCACATAAATTGCGAGAGCCGTATCGGTTCTCGCCTTTTGTTTTTTATGTAAGAGAATTTTATGTCATCAACTGATTCCGTCAAATCTTATCGTGTGATGATTGTTGCCGGTGAAGCCTCGGGTGATTTGCATGGGAGCAACCTTGTTCAGGCGGCGGCCGAGCATCATCCTGAGTTGAGTTTTTTTGGGGTCGGCGGTGATAAAATGTCTGCTGCAGGATGTCAGATTGTTTTTCCTTCTGATGAATTATCGGTTATGGGGGTTGTTGAGGTTGCTTGGCAACTACCGAAAATTCTCCGGCGGTTTCGACAACTCAAAAAGATTCTTTTAGCTTCTGCTCCCCCGGACCTACTGGTTCTCATTGATTTTCCCGATTTCAACCTGCGGCTCGCTAAAGTTGCAAAAGCTGCCGGAGTGCCGGTTCTTTACTACATCAGCCCCAAGGTCTGGGCTTGGCGTAGTGGCCGGGCGAAGGTTATTGCGGAGCGGGTTGACCGATTGGCGCTGATTTTTCCTTTCGAGGAAAAAATCTATGCACCATTGGGGATTAATGCCGAGTACGTTGGCAATCCTCTTCTGGATGAATTTTCCCGCAATCAGCCGCAAGGTACATTGCGTGACAATCTGGGTATCGGGGCAGATGAACAGGTGGTGGGAATATTTCCTGGCAGTCGTAACAGCGAGTTGCAGTATATTTTAGATACCCTGGTCGCAACTGCAGAGCTGTTACATGCTAAGAAACCGGCAGTTAAGTTTTTACTCCCTGTCGCACCGTCATTGTCACGGGCTCTTTTAGAGAAGAAATTTTCCCAAACTGAACTGCCCATTTTTATTGTTGATGAAAATATTTATGAGGTGGCCGCTGCCTGTGATGCAGTTTTAACCGTCTCAGGAAGTGTGACATTACAACTCTCTCTGGTGGGGATACCCATGGCTATTCTTTATAAAGTTGCCCCTTTGAGTTATCACATCGGTAAACTTTTGATCAAAATCAGCTCTTTTGGTCTGCCAAATATTGTTGCCGGGCGGAAAATTGTGCAGGAGTTTCTCCAGGATGGTGCTGAGCCTGAACCTTTATCTGTTGAGATGTTGAGACTCCTAGACGATCAGGACTACCGGGAAAAGATGAAGCAGGATTTGCAAGAGGTTCAGCTTCTATTGGGCGAACCCGGCTGTTCGGTACGAGTTTCAAATATGATTGCTGAAATGTTATCAGCTTAGCGTTTAGATAGGACTCATTTGTGTCAAAGAATAAGCAGCAACAGAATATCTACCTGAGACTTATCAGCTATGCTGCACCCTATAAATGGATTATTGCCCTCTCAATGGTGGCTTCCCTGGGAGTTGCTGCTTCTGATGCCCTGATTGCTTACTTTGTAAAACCTTTTGTCGATGATTTGATTATTGCCGGGGATGTGGGGTTGGCACAGCTCGTTCCATTTCTGGTTGTCGGGTTGGCGACCTTCAAGGGGCTCTCCCGTTATGTGCAATCCTATAATATCCGTACGGCAGGGCAGCTGGCAATTCAGGATATCCGTAATGAAGTTTTTGGTCATTCGTTAAGATTGCCGATGCGCTTTTTCACCAGTAATCCTTCGGGGTCATTGATGTCAAGAATTCTCAATGATGTCAATGTGATGCAGTCTGCTCTTGCAGATATTCTGGTCACTTTACTGCGTGAAACCCTGACTTTAATTGCTTTAACCGGTTATGCTTTTTATGCTGACTGGAAAATGGCCCTGATGGCTTTTGTGGTGATTCCGGCGACAATTTGGCCGGCTGCAGGGCTGGGCCGAAAAATTAAAAAGTTTTCCCGCCGAGGCCAGGATGCAATGGGGTTATTGACCGGCGTGCTGGAACAGGGTTTTTCTGGAATTAAAGTAATTAAGTCTTTTGCGACTGAAGAGCGTGAAAAGCAGAAATTTATTCGGGAAAACTTTCGTTTTTTTACTTTTATCCGCAAAACCTTTCGTTATTCAGCCGCTTCTGCACCGGTCATGGAGATTATGACCTCATTCGGTGTTGCTGCGGTTCTCTGGTATGGTTTGGATCGCGTTGCAGTTGGTGCCATAACCAAAGGGGAGTTGTTCTCGATTCTTGCCGCAATTTTATTGATGTATTCACCTCTTAAGCGGTTAATCAAGGTGAATAATACCATGCAGAAAGCGGTGGGTGCAGCGGAGCGGGTTTTTGAAGTGTTGGATCGTCAGACTGAAGTTGCTGATGCTCCGGATGCTGTCGATTTATCCCGCTGTGTGGGTCATGTCAGTTTTGAAAAAGTTAGCTTTGCCTATGATGATGAGCTGGTTTTGCGGGATTTTTCTGTTCAGGCCAGCCCCGGTGAAGTGATTGCCCTGGTTGGATCAAGTGGTGCCGGTAAAAGTACTTTTATCGGTCTGTTGAACCGTTTTTATGACCCGCAACAAGGGAAAATATTGATTGATGGTCATGACCTCCGTAATATTACCCGAAATAGTTTGCATGCAAATTTGGCATTGGTTGATCAGGAGACATTTTTATTCAATGATACCATTGCTAATAATATCCGCTATGGGCGGCCTGATGCCGATTTTTCACAAGTAGAGGCGGCAGCAGTTCAGGCTTATGCCGATGAGTTTATCCGCCAGCTTCCGGAAGGTTACGAAACTTCAATTGGTGACCGTGGCGTGCGGCTGTCGGGTGGACAACGGCAACGGCTCTGTATTGCCCGGGCGATTTTGTGTGATGCCCCGATCCTCATGTTAGATGAGGCGACCAGTGCGCTGGATACCGAGAGCGAGGCGATGGTACAGCAAGCTCTTGGTAATCTGATGAAAGATCGGACCACCTTTGTGATTGCCCACCGCTTATCGACAATTATCCATGCTGACCGGATTCTGGTGCTGGAAGGGGGAGAGGTCAAAGAGTCGGGAACCCATCAGCAATTAATGGAGAAATCGGGATTGTATCAGCGTCTATACGAAACCCAATTCAGGGATAAAGTTGATGGGAATTAAAGATCGGCTACTGCTGTCGTATGCCCCATTTTTTGCTTCTCTGGCGATCCGCTTCCTCCATTTGACCAACCGGACAGAAATACTCGGGGGAGAACATCCACAAAAACTTTGGGACAGTGGTGAGAAGATTATTTTATCCAGCTGGCATGATCAGTTATTGATGATGATTATGGCTTACCGGGGTGAGGGGGCAAAAATTCTGATCAGCTCCTCCAAGGATGGTGAGTTGATCGCGAGGACGATGGCCTATTTTGGCCAGGGAACCGTCCGTGGCTCTTCCAGTCGTGGTGGTCGTGCGGCCTTTAAACAGTTACTCGCGCTGGGTCGAGAGAAAGTTGATCTCGGTTTTACCCCTGATGGGCCACTCGGTCCACGGCATGAATTGAAAGAGGGAATTGTCCAACTGGCCCGGTTGAGTGGTCGCCCCATCGTGCCGTTAGCTTTCGTCTGCAGCCGTGGCCATCGCTTTAACTCGTGGGATCGTTTCCTGGTTCCATACCCCTTTGGGCGGGGGATTTACTCATTCGGGCAACCCCTCTATTTTGATCGACAGGAGGGTGCGGATCTGTTTCGTCAGCGGTTGCAGAACGCCATGCAAGAGAATCAGCAACAGGCTGAGAAGCATTTGGAATCTTATGGTTTATTGGCTGTATAATCTATTATTACTTATTTCGGCACTCTTCCTTGTGCCTTACTACCTGCTGCTTGGGTTGCGTTACGGGAAGAGCCGACGGGGCATCCGGGAGCGGCTGGGTTTCTATTCTCCCGAACAGTTAACTGCTCTTCAGTCCAAACGGACCATCTGGATCCATGCTGTTTCAGTCGGGGAAACCCGGGCAGCAATGCCTCTGATCAGACAGCTTCATCAGGAATACCCTGAATTCCAGATTCTACTGACCAATGTGACAGAGACCGGTCACGCAATAGCTCTGACAGTTGAAGAGATTGATCTTTGTCTGTTTTTCCCTTTTGATTTCTCAACAGTTGTGCGTAAGGCTGTGACAACAATCAATCCCGAATTGATTATTATTGTTGAAACTGAGATCTGGCCAAACTTTATCCAGCAGGCACACCAGGCTGATATCCCGATCATTCTGGTCAACGGCCGTATCTCAGACCGCTCATTTCCCCGTTA
>CAZGKZ010000093.1:0-5083 GCA_964526315.1 uncultured Geobacteraceae bacterium | reverse complement strand
AAGTCCCTCGTTACCCTTTTCCATTGGTGGAGTTGTATTCAATGTTGAGGATAATCAATTCCTCCCCTGCGACCTTCCAATGGATGTTGTAGCGGTCGAACAACACGCCATATTCCTGATCATCATCCCTCTTCTGTCGATAAGCGGGACGGGGATCGAGAGCAAGTGTCTCGGTTAACATCGTTTCGAGTCCGGGGGATTCCGAGCGATAGTTGTTGAGTTGTTGCCAGGCTTGATCTGAAAAGGTTACTTCCAGCGCTGTGCCGGGGGCTTCCTGGGCGAAACCACTGCTTGCTGTAGGGATGCTATCACCATAGGCAATATAAGGCTTTATATCAAGAATTGGTGTGCCATCGATCAGGTCGGCACCCTGCACTTCAAGGGAAATATTTCCCTGTTCAGTACTGATACTCAGCAGCTTCACTGCCGACAGACCCACCGGATTGGGGCGAAATGGCGAGCGGGAGGCGTAAACCCCGATACGTTGATTTCCCCCCAGCCGGGGTGGTCGTACGGTTGGTTTCCACCCTTTCTGCCAGGTGTGGTGAAAGAGAAAGATCAGCCACAGGTGACTGAACCCTTCAAGGCCGCGCACCGCTTCGGGAGTGGCAAAATCGGGGTAAAACTCAATTGTGGCTGTGACCGAGGAGACCAATCCCGGTTGTCTCGGGGTGGCAAACTTTTCACGGAATGGGGAATGAATGGTTGCGATCGGTTCGAGAGGATAGAGCATAACGTCTCCCTTTTTAACCGACAGTTGCCGGTTTTTCCTTTTTTCTACTGCTTAACCAGACACCACAGAAAACCAGCCCACAGGCGAACCACTGTGACAGGTTGAGCCGATCGCCTAGAATAATCATCCCCAGAATGACGCCGAAAACCGGGATCAGGTTGATATATCCGGCAGCGCGACTGGCTGGAATTCGGCTGACGCTGTAATTATAACAGCCGTAAGCTCCCAGAGTAATAAAGGTTCCCAGATAGATCACCGCAAGAGCGGGAACGGTGTCCCAGATCTGTGGAAGTCCGACACCGGGCATAAAGAGAAAAGGGAAAAAGAATATCGAGCCGATAAATGCTTGAAATGCCGTCAGGAACAGTGGTGGATAATTGTTGGTCAGGTGTTTCAGCGATACGGTGTAAATAGCAGCGCAGACCATGGCGAGAAATTCGTAGAAATTCCCCAAGAGTGGGTTGGGAGCATTGATACTGATTTCACTGGCAAGGCTCAACCAGCAGGCACCGATGATTGCCAGACTGAATCCTGCCAGAGTTGTCCGGTTGATGCTCTCTTTCAGCCAGCTCCACGCCAGAATAGCGACCAGCAGCGGTAGCATCGCGGTAATCATTCCCGCTTGTGACGCACTGGTTAGCTCAAGAGCTTTTGCCTCAAGGATAAAATAGAGACAGGGTTCGCTGATTCCCATAATCAGAAAGTATTTAATATCTTGCCGCCGCCAGTTAATTTTACGGAACGATGGAATAAAACCGACAAAACAGAGGGCAGCAATAAACATCCGACCGAAAATGACTTGCATCGGATGGTAAGAGCTGAAAGCCAGTTTCAGGGCGACAAAAGAGCTGGCCCAGAGCAGCATAGCAAAAATAAGGCTGATGGATGGTAGCAGGGGGTGTTCTTTCGTCAAAAATGACTCCATAAGTCAGACAGGGTGTGATCTGTCAGGGTGGCTGAGGCCAGAGAAACCGGGAGCGTTTATGAGTTTTCGGTATTGTTAACGTTATAGTGGAGCCATATTGACTCACTATAATTGGGAACCGAGTCGTAGGTAAAAACGGCATAATATTTTTCAACATCATCGGCACCGAATTTATCTGTGGTGAAATTATCCCGTCCGCCATAGAGCTTTTGGCCGTCATAGGGAGATTGTGGTGGACGGAACGCATTCTTTACCACCACCACCCCTCGAAAATCAGGGTCGGTTGGATTTTCCCAGGATAATTTTAAAACTTCACCATTTTGACTGATCGATAAATGACTCACCCCGGCAACTGGGAGACGTCTCTTCTCCAATGTGTTGATGACCAGTTGTGGCGGGTTACCCTCTTCTTTGCCTTCCCACTCTACCAGGTTGTTTTTTACAATCCGTGTTGCAGAGGTTGCAACAACCGCAAAGTTTACCCTCTCCCCTGCTTGCCACGCCTTTTCCAGTATATTGATGGAGTAGATATCGAGAGGGAATGGATGGGTTTTTTTGCGGCGTAGCTCCTGTGAGCTGGCCTCGCTGTCAATTCTCTGGATCACGTCGCGATTTTTTAATGCCGGATAGTCAGGGTTTGGGATCGGTTCTATCATTTCAATATGAAATCGAACATCTTTTGCTGAGACCTGTACCTGCTTTTGTGAGAGGTTCAAGTGAGCACTCTCGATGATTGTGTGGGAGAAATCGGGCAACTCTGCCAGAGAAAAATCAAAAAACCCATAAATCTGGTGCCCCTCTTTTTCAAAGCCGCTCAGCAGCTGTGAAGAGTCTTGGGATTTTTCCGAGACACTCAAGGTCTGGATGGCGACCAGTTCATGCTTAACGGTTGGTTGAGTATAGACAATTTTCAGCTGGGGACGAAACTCAAGACCATAACCAAACGGGCCATAGCCAATATCCCATTGCATCATTTGCGAATCGCGCCAGGGTAAAAGGGTTGAGGGTCCTTCAAGGATAAAGCTGACCTTGTTTTCTTTGCTGATCTGCTGTTCAAAACAGGCACACTCCTGATGTGAAAAAGTGAAGTTGCGCCAGATCCCCTGGGTCAGATGTTGGGATTTCGTTGGTCTGCCAACGGTGGTTATTCTGGGTGCAGATTTTACCGCATCAAAATCATAAATATCGATATTGCTGTCTATCTCAGCAAGAGAGACATTCCATTCACCGTATTTTTCAATCGTGGCCGACACCCGGTTGATGGGATAAAGGTTCAATTTTACCGACTTGATGATGGCATTATCCGGCATGGTTTCCAGAGGAAATGTCATCAGTGCAATACACTCCCCTTTGGTCGTATCAATTCCACTGAAAAGGGAGTTGCGACCAAAATGGGACTTATTATTTTTGATCTTTTCCCCCAGGTACCCGGTTTCGGCTGCGATTGGGTGAAGGGTTTTGTTCATCTCATCACGATCGGGCGCGGTCATCACTCTGATATAGGGGGCAAAGGCCGATTTGAGGCCGGTGCTGCGGTCGACGGCACGAATCCGGTAATAATAGAGCCGGGAACTCTCCAGACAGGTATCGGTATAGGAGAGCGATTTAATAATTGCCAATAGATTCCCTCTGTTACATGGCGCTTTATATTTTGTGCTGCGATAGAGTTCGAAATAAATCTCATCTTTTTGTGCGGGATAATCCCAGCAGATTTCGATATTACTCGCATCAACTGCACCAAGCTGAAAAGAGTCGGGGCGGTGCAGAGGGTTCTCATTGGCATAGTTAGGCACTTCCTTGAGGGCTGCCAGCAGTGCCGGAATATGTTCATTGATATGTTCCGTCATGGTGTTCAGGTAATCTGATATATTCTGCGTTCCAACCTCCACAACAGTGCCGATAATTCCTTTTGAATAATAATATTCCCGACCACTACCGCTGATCAGACTTGCTGGCGGTTTGCCCTGATGAATGCCGTATTCCCGCCCCGACACTTTACGAATCTCTTCGGCCATATTGGCACAGAGGACGTTCATATCAGTTGTGTCGATGGTATTTTCGTGGCGAAAATCGTGGGCGGGGAAAAATACATTGCCCTGCGAGTGGTAATCGAGGGCAATCGTAATATTTTGATGGTTATCAACAAAGTTCTTCAGCGCCTGGGTTTCCGGTTCTGAAAAAGGTTGCGGGCCAGAATAAACGTTGGAGGAGGGGTTGTTGTTCTTTCTAAATCCTACCGAGAAATTACGGTTTAGATCGACCCCGATACTTCCATCAGCATTCTCCCGGCGGTTTTTTCTCCAGAAAGAGAAGTGGTTCCGGGAGTATTCCAGCCCATCGGGATTGGCACAGGGAACCATATAGAGGGTGGAGCGCTGGAAAGCTTCTTGAATCCGTGGATCATAATGGATTCCATCAATGCAATGACGGGCAAAAGAAATTGCCAGCTCAATCCCGATGTACTCTCGGGCATGAATGGTTCCAGTGTAAAAAAGGGCCGGTTTTTCATCGGCAGTGAGAATATCACCGCTGATTGTTACCAGAATAATCTCCCGTTTTTCCCAGGTTTCACCAATCGTTTCAACCCGGACGTGTTGCGGGTGCTGTTGAGCCAGTGCGACAAAGAAATCAACAGTATTCTGGTATGAATGATAAAGGTGCTTCATATTTGTTGTTTTCTCTACTTCCTGATTTTATACGGTAAAGCTGCCACTGATGTTGTTGAAACGTTTTTTGCCAATTCCATCGACGTCCAGCAGCTGGTCAACAGAAGTGAAGATTTCAATCTTCTCCCGGTGAGTTACGATCTTTTCGGCTAAAACTTCACCAACACCATGAACCGCAAGCAGTTCCTCCGGGGTCGCGGCATTTAAATCTAATTGCACCCGGACGTTTTCCCGCCAGATAGCCAACAGGCGATCATCTGCCCAGTCGAGTGTTTTTAAATCTTCCAGAGAGGTGATCGAGTTTTCTTGCAGAAAAGTAAATAACTGCGCCGCCATCTCCTCTTCCATGCCATAGAGTGCCATCAAATCCGTGAGGGTTGCCTGTGGAAGGTAGAGATTTTTCCCGGCTGGTTCTGCCGGTGAGGATTCCTCCCCTTCTGCTGCCTCTTCCAGAACCGGGTTCGGTAACTGACTCTCTTCGCGGATAATATATTCGGTGAAATCTTGCTCTTCCGGGTAATCGGAAGGATCTGATAGCTCAGTCCGATCCATCGGAAAGGTGTTCCCCGTGTCATTGATATAAGTTGCACCATCAGCCGATGGAGTGTACGGGCTGAAGGAGAGGTGGCGCATTGTTCTGAGCAGGTTGGGATCGATTTTCCCCAGTTCTTCCCAACTGTAAAGGGGGATATGAGGCATTGGGTAATAACCGTTGGAAAAGTCCCACATCAGATATTGACCAATCCAGTCACGGACATA
>CAZGKZ010000092.1:0-5100 GCA_964526315.1 uncultured Geobacteraceae bacterium | reverse complement strand
CCAGATGTTTCTTCAGTCCATCCCAGGAATCAAGGGCAAAACCAATTTGATACTCTCCGGCAGCTTTACGACCATAGCCACGGGTTTTCATATAGTTTCTTGCTTCTGCACCAGCCGGGTGATCCATCAGTAACTGATGGAAATAGTCTGCCGCAACATCATTGACTCGACAGAGGCGTTCCCGTTGCCGTTGTCGTAACTCCTCTTCAGGTGACAGAATTCGTTCCTGCAGATCAATCCCTCTTTGTTCCGCTAAACGGCGGACCGCATCAGGAAACGTCAACCCTTCAGTCTGCATCAAAAAAGAGAAGACATCTCCCCCCACCCCGCAGCCGAAACAGTGGAAAAATTGCCGGGCAGAATTCACACTGAATGAGGGGGATTTTTCTGAATGAAAAGGACAAAGCCCCACATGATTAACCCCGGCGCGCTTCAAACTGACATATTGTGAAATTAATTCGACAATATCGGTCTGTTCACGAACTTCGTTAATCTTATCTTCTGAAATTTGTCCCGTCATTTTCCACTCAATTCAGCAATGGTGATATTCTCTCCCCCCTGATCTGCTGGAGCAGCATAAAATGCTGTAATTCCCGATTCTCCGGCAAGGTGTTCACGAACCGCCCGGCGCAAGATACCTTCTCCAGCGCCATGGATAATTTCAACCTGTTGCAAATTAGATAACAGGGCATCATCAATGAAGCGCTCCAGGTGAGCCAGAGCCTCATCAACCCGCTGCCCGATCAGTTTCAGCTGAGAGCTGATTGGTCGCTCGATCACGGTACGGGAAACCGGGCCACTTTTGTGCGTTGGGGCAACAAAACGGCGCGGTTCAAACTGCTCCAGGGCTTTCAATGGTTGGCGCATCCGCTTGCCACCAACCAGCAGTTCGATACTCTCGCCATGCACCCGCTCAACCTGTGCTTCAATCCCCAGAGCAAAAACTCGTACAATCTCCCCAACCTGCAATTTTTGGGGAACCGTCCCGACATGTTTCGGTTTCGGCTTAAACGGAGTCAATTCTTCACGAGCAACGGTAAATTCCTGTCGATCAGCAATCGCCTGCTGCGGAGATACCGACCCCGGTTGGCGCTTGCGTAACTTTTTCATTCGGGATTCAGTTGCCGTGATCAACTCCTCAGCCTGGCGGGTTGCCCGACTGAGAATCTCCCGCTTTTTCTCCTTAATCTGAGTAAGTTGCCGCTTGCGTAATTGTTGTGCGATATCCGCTTCAATCCGGGATTGTTTTACCAGCGACAATTCATGATCCAACTCCTGCTGCCGGGTGTTGAGTCGCAACAACAGGACACCTTGATCGTGTTCTTCTGCACCGAGATACCGAATCGCCCGCTGGATAACCGGATCGGGCAACCCTAACCGTTTAGCAGTTGTCAACGCGCTGCTGGCACCAGGAATTCCATAGCGTAACCGATAGGTCGGCACCAGAGTCTCAGGGTCAAATTCAACTGCAGCATTTTCAATAGCAGCATGTCCGTCAGCAAAATGCTTCAACTGTCCGAGATGAGTGGTCAGCAGAACTTTGGCTCTCTGCTGGCAAAGCTGATCCAGAACCGACTGAATCAGTGCTGCACCCTCAGCCGGATCAGTTCCGGTTCCTGCTTCATCGAGCAGCACCAGAGTCTCTTCATCAGCCTGTGCAAGAATCTCACGAAGCTTCAACAGGTGACCGGAAAAAGTTGACAGACTCTCCTCAATACTCTGTTCATCCCCGATATCGACGTACAAATGCCGATAGAGATGGAAGCGGCTCCCGGGGGCACAGGGAATATGCAACCCTGAGCGCACCATCAGTAACAGCAATCCCAAGGTTTTCAGAGCGACCGATTTCCCCCCGGTGTTTGGACCACTGATCACCAGAGCCTGACAGCCCTCTTTCAGCAAAATATCAACTGCGACTGCCGCAGAGAGATCAAATCGACCCTCAACCTCCATCAGCAGTGGATGGCGTGTCTGCTTCAGCTCAATAATTGATTCATCAACCAGCTCAGGACGACAACCCTGATAGCTTCGCGATAATCTTGCTGCCGCAAAACGGAGGTCTATCCGCCCCAGCAAGGTCTGGTTTTTACCCAAAATAGCGCTATCACGCCGAACCAAACCCGCCAGCTGCAATAAAATTCGCCGTTCTTCACGCTGTTCTTCCCGAACCAACTGCTGCAGCCGATTATTCCCCTCCAGAACCTGAGAAGGCTCCAGATAGAGAGTCTGCCCACTGGCGGATTCATCCTGGACAAAACCTTTGATCTGCCCGCGGCAATCACTTTTTAATGGCACCACATAGCGATTGTTGCGAATCGTGATCAACCGTTCCTGAAATAAACTGGAAGAGTGATCTCCGGTCAAAAGATGATCCAGTTGCTGCTTGATCCGACTTCGACTTTGCCGAATCTGGTAGCGTAAATCACCCAACTCAAACGAGGCACTATCGAGCAATCCCCCCTTTGAATCGATGGACTCCTGCAACCGTCGCTGCAATTCAGGTAACGCGGTCATCTCGACCGCTAATTGACACACCAACGGTTTTTGCGGCGAAGTTTTAAACCAAAGTCGACAATCCTCCATAACCCGTAATGACTGGGCTACCTTCAGCAGATCGTCAACACCAATCAGGCTCCCCTCAGCCTGAACTGATTTCAGTAATAAAGTGAGATCCCAACAACCACCCAGGGAGGGAGACTGCCCATCGAGCAACCACCCGGCCGCCTCATCAACCTCCGTCAAGGCTTTTTCAACAACTGCCTGATCGACAAAAGGGAGCAATTGCTCCGCCAGCAAGAACCCCGGTTCCGACTGAGTTTGACCTGCCAGCAGGGCTCTCAACCGCGGATACTCAAGTCTTTGCAATGCTGCTTCGTTACAGATCATCTTTTCATTTCGAGAGCACACAACCCTGTTATCGGCCAATCAACCCCCGACTCCCGCTGAATATTGATTCCCCAAGGGTCACAAAGGGGGGAGCCAGCTGCGACTTTTTAAGTTTCCCCCTGACGGCGTCCGGAGCCACTGAAGAATTGAGCGCAAGAACAATCATTGAGAGGATAACCACCCCCTGAATAATTCCAAATATTGCCCCGGCCAACCGGTTGAAGCCACCAAGGAAAACAAGTTTCACAAAACGGTTCAGAACAAAACCAATCACGCCAAAAAGGACCACCACCAGAAGAAAGATAGAGAGAAAAGCCCCCCAGATGCAGAGTTGTGCGGGAAGATTAAAAGAATCCTGCAAAAATTGCGCTAGTGGCAGATGGAAGGTAAAAGCAAAAACACCCCCCAAAACCAGCCCAAGCAACGAACAGATTTCCTTTAACAACCCCCGAAGAATCCCCTTCAATAAAAAGAAACAGAGGATCACCAGTATAGCGATATCTATCAATCCCAAAGGATGTCCACCTATCCGGCCAGAAGTTCCCGGACCAGTTGATTCACCATTTTACCATCGGCACAACCCTTGGTTCTGGCCATAACCTGTGGCATCACTTTCCCCATATCCTTCATCGATGTTGCATCCAGTTCAGCAATAACCTCGGTGACAATCTTCCGGACGTCCTCTTCACTCAGCTGGGCAGGAAGGTACTCCTGCAGAACGGTCATTTCAGCTTCTTCTTTAGCCGCCAGCTCCGGACGATCATTATCACTGTACATCTGCGCCGCTTCGCGCCGCTGCTTGACTGCAGTCGTGATAACGCTGATAATACCGTCATCATCAAGATCCTGACGTAACTCTATTTCTTTATTTTTGATCGCGCTGCGCAACTGCCGAATGGTTCCAAGGCGATCGACTTGCTTACTTTTCATCGCCGTTTTCATATCCTGCATAAGTTGATCTTTAAGACTCATAGACTGCACCCGTGAGCAAGAGAATAAATACAAAGAGGGTGCCCAGAGAATTCTGGCACCCATATTTAATTTTTCTACCAATCCCCCCGATCCTGTTCGATCTTGAGATATTTAAAAGAATTTTGTAGTTTATTTGTTTTCTTCTCACAAATCAAGATTTTCTTTGGGCATCCAAAGCTTTTTCTCACCTCTGACAAGTTGACAGTTGCTAGATCAAGGTTAAGCTAAAGGTGTGCATAGAATCGTCCTCTTCATAGTTATCATTCTCCTTTTATTGACGGGCTCGCCAGCCAGATCTGGCAATGCAGCGAACACAACCATCCGCCTGCTGAATATTTCATCATCCATCAACCCGGTGACCGCCTCATTCATAACCGAACACATTGGCACTGCCAACCGGAACAATGAACGAGCAATTCTGATCCACCTCGATACTCCCGGTGGGCTGGATACGGCAATGCGCAACATCATCAAAGCCGAGCTGAATTCTACGATTCCGGTAATTATCTATGTCGCACCACCGGGGGCGCGAGCCGCATCAGCCGGAGTACTGATCACTCTGGCAGCTGATTTTGCGGCTATGGCTCCCGGCACCAATATCGGGGCAGCCCACCCGGTTGCAATCGGTGCAGGCAATCAGCCCGACAGCACCATGATGAAAAAAGTGGAGAATGATGCTGCCGCCTATGCCCGAAGTCTGGCTCAAAAACGGGGGAGGAATCAGGATTGGGCAGAGCAAGCAGTAAGAAAAAGTGTTTCCATCTCTGCCCGGGAAGCATTGGACCTGTCAGTCATTGATCTGATTGCGAATAATACAGAAAATTTAATTCAGCAATTGGACGGATATAAATATATTCGCAATGGACAGGCACTGGTTTTTTCAAGTAAAGGCACAATATTAAAACCAGTTGCAATGAGTGGTCGACAGAAAATTCTCAACGCTCTCAGTAATCCCAATATTGCCTACCTGCTGATGATGTTGGGCATTATCGGAATTTTCTTTGAAATTTCCCAGCCAGGAGTTGTCCTCCCCGGAGCAATTGGTGCAATTTCTATTCTGCTGGCACTCTTTGCTTTTTCATCCCTGCCGATCAATTACATCGGTGTATTACTGATTTTGCTGGCAGCAGTACTGTTTATCCTGGAAGTCAAAGTTATTTCCTACGGGATGCTCTCAGTGGGGGGGATTATCGCCATGGTGTTCGGCTCCCTGATGTTGATCGATAGCAGTGAACCTTATCT
>CAZGKZ010000091.1:0-5168 GCA_964526315.1 uncultured Geobacteraceae bacterium | reverse complement strand
AATTCTTTGTCGGTAAAAGTTTTCCCGGATTTCAGAATAATCTTTCCATCCTGTCCTTTGATCGGTCCGGTAAATACCTTCATCTTGTGATCCATAATTGCCTGCTGTTTCTCAGCAACCAGCGTCTGTACCTGCTGTGGAACTTTGTCGCTCAGGGGAGCCAACTTCACAACTCCAGTCTCCATTCCCCACCAGATCGATTCCGGTTTCCAGGTACTATTATGAACTTCTGTAGCAAAGTAGTTATACAGAACACTCCAATCCCAGATCGGGGCAGTCAGAAAAGCGTTGGGGGCATACTGGCGCATATCGGAGTCGTTACCAATGGCATACGCCCCTCTGGCTTCGGCAGCCTGCAGAGTTGCCGGGGTATCCTGATGCATTGAAAGGACATCCGCACCCACATCCAACAAAGAATCAGCGGCCTCCCGTTCAAGACCGGGATTGAACCAGGTCTGGGTCCAGACAACCTTCACCGTGGCCTCAGGATTCACTTCACGAACTCCCAAAGTGAAGGCATTGATCCCCCGGATAACTTCCGGGATCGGATAAGCACCGACATAACCGATGACATTGGACTTGGTCATCGATCCGGCAATAATTCCGGAAAGATATTTCCCCTGATAATAACGGCCGAAATAGTTACCCATATTTTCGGACATTTTGTACCCTGAGCAATGCTCAAAGGTGACATCCGGAAACCGCTTGGCAACTTCAAGAGTCGGATCCATAAAGCCGAAACTTGTGGTAAAAATAAGATTGTACCCCTTATTGGCAAGCCCCATAATCACCCGCGTTGCTTCAGCTCCATCGGGGACAGATTCGATAAAAGTGGTCTTTGTCACAAACGGAAGTTTTTCCATTGCGATACGTCCCTGATCATGAGCGTAAGTCCAGCCACCATCACCAACCGGCCCCACATAGACGAATGCAGCCTTAATATCTTTTGCCCAACCGGCCGAAGCAAAACAGAGTACAAATAACATTAAAGATAACGAGATGATTCTTTTCATAGGGTTATTCCTCCTGAGTATTTTCTAAAGTTAAGGTCAATCAGAGTTAAAACTCTCCTGAAAACAACTATTCCATAGCATTTATTCGTAAGCTGACGGCACCGCACAGATCATTTTGAGATCTTCGCTTGCCGAGGTATTCCGGTATTGATGTTTCTCGTTCGGTTCGACCAGGGCAAACTCACCCGCCTTAATGGGGTGCTCTTCTCCCGCTTCGTCAACCAGAACCCCTTCCCCTGCGATCACATAATTAAGGTGTTCTGAGTCATGAATATGGTAGGGGGTGTGGCCTCCGGGGACAACGGTAAAAACCCGGAAAGAGAAATTCGGAGCACCATCAGCGGAACCCAGAGGGACCTGCTTAGTCACCCCGACAGCTCCAGCCATTTGCATCGGGGCAGAAGAGATCTGCTCCAGCGAAGTAATTTTCATAAAAATATCTCCATAAAAAACAAAACGGACCAATTGAATCTGCACAAGATAACAGACTCGGATGGGAGCAACAAGAACCTAACCTCTTTATCTTGTTCGATCAGATTACTATTGTTCATTTCCTATCTTATGTTAAATTATATTGGAATTTGCCTTAACAGACTCAACCAATAGTTCAACTGTCAAAATCCCCCCTTGGAGGAAAATCGATGAATCCTGCTGCACTGATTCCCACTCCCGATGCCATACCCGTCCCCTGGGGCTGGTTCTACATTCTGTTGATGGTCACCTTTCTGCTCCACATTCTGGTAATGAACGCCATGCTTGGGGGAGGGATCATCACCCTGATCAGCGCGTTGCGCAACGATCAGCAGAGTACCCTGCTGACCAAAGAGTTCAGCTATAAATGGCCCTACACCATCGCCTTTGCTGTCAATATGGGAGTTGCACCACTACTATTCATGCAGGTTCTCTACGGACAGTTTATCTACAGTAGTTCACTGCTGATGGCGGTCTGGTGGTTTTCAATTTTCGGCCTGCTGATTCTTGCCTACTACGCTGCCTACATCTACGATTTTAAATTCGAGGCCTTGGGCAACCTGCGGATTTTCGTCCTCGAATTCTCCCTGCTAATTCTGCTGTTCATCGGCTTCATGTTCAGCAACAATATGACCTTGATGCTCCATCCGGAGAAGTGGCACGCCTACTTTGCTAACGGTCACGGAACACTTCTCAATCTGAGTGATATCACCCTCTATCCCCGCTATCTCCACTTTGTGGTCGGTTCAGTCGCCATTGCCGGGCTGTTCTTTGCCCTGATTGGTCGCTTTCATTTCACCAAAAGCAACGTCGAAAAGGAGACCCTGATCAACCGTGGTATGGAGTATTTCACCTATGCAACGATAGTGCAGATTTTTGTCGGGCTCTGGTTTCTCCTCGCTCTGCCCGGACCCATTATAAAACAATTTATGGGTGGGAACAGCTATGCAACCCTGCTCCTCATTGGCGGGATTATTCTTGCGTTCGCCGCCCTCTACTGTAGTTATAAGAAACAGGTGATGGCAACATCGTGGCTGGCACTGGTCACACTGGTGGTGATGATCTTCATCCGTGATCTGGTACGTAGATTTTACCTGGCCCCCTATTTCAAGCTCTCTGACCTGGTTGTTGAGCCGCAATATTCACCACTAATTTTCTTCCTCGTCACGTTTGTTGTCGGGATTATCATGATTGGCTACCTGCTTAAACTTGCCTTTGGTTGCCGCAAGGAGGTGACGAAATGAATTATCCAATCTGGGATCTGACAACCTATGGTGGCGGTTTCCTCATCGCCCTTGTTGCAGTCGTTCACGTCCTCGTCTCTCACTTTGCCGTCGGCGGCGGGCTGTTCCTCGTCACTCTGGAAAAGAAAGCCTATAAAACCGAGGACGCCGGACTGCTGGAGTACGTCAAAAAACACAGTAAGTTTTTCCTGCTGGTCTCGATGGTCTTCAGCGGCATGACCGGGGTCGGCATCTGGTGGACGATTGCCCTGCTCAATCCGGCAGCGACTTCCAGTCTGATTCACACTTTCGTCTTTGGCTGGGCAGCAGAATGGGTCTTTTTTGTCGGCGAGATTGTTTCACTGTTCATCTACTTCTACACCTTCGGCAAGATGGATCGCAGAAATCACCTGATCGTTGGCTGGCTCTACTTCTTCTGTGCCTGGATGTCGCTGTTCCTGATCAACGGTATTATCGGTTATATGCTCACTCCGGGGGCATGGATCGAAACCCACGGTTTCTGGGATGGTTTCTTTAATCCAACCTTCTGGCCGTCACTGATTTTCCGTACCGGCATTTCACTCACCCTCTGCGGGGTCTTCGGCTTTGTTACTGCGGCCTTCCTCAAAGATAGTGAACTGCGTCAGCGGGTGATGCGGATCTGTGCCGGTTGGGTCGCCATTCCGTTCATTCTGATGATTGTTGGCGGCTGGTGGTATTTCAATGCAATTCCGGAACCGGCCATCTCTGTTCTACTCCATCAATCGCCACAGATCGCCGATTTTCTCATGCTGTTAGCGTGGATAATGCCGATCCTGTTTATCGCCTCGATGGTGATGGCGCTGCGGCTACCCAACAGTTTTCAGAAAGTCTTCTGTTTTGTGATTGTCGGCATCGCCCTGCTCTACTTCGGTGCCTTTGAATTTATCCGTGAAAGCGGTCGTCATCCATTTGTCATCTATGACCATATGTACGCTAACCAGATCTATGTTAAAGATGTGCCAGAAGTAAACGAATCTGGATTTCTGGCAACGGCCAAGTGGACAAAAAATAAAGAGATCACTGATGACAACATGCTTGAAGCGGGCCGCGAACTGTTTAAGTTTCAGTGTGGTCCCTGCCATGCGATTGATGGGCCGCTCAATGATATAAAACCAAAAATTGTGAAATACGATAATCCTTTTGGGATGGATGCCAAGCTGAATGGTTTGGGTAAGTTAAACCAGTACATGCCAAATTTCATGGGAACACGTGAAGAACGCTGGGCACTGGCAAACTATATTGTCTATGACCTGAACAGTGTTGATCCACTGGCCATCGAAAACAAGAGTGTTGAAGCACAGAATCTGGCTGTCAATATCCCAACTTTTGATAAGGAGACATCTGAATACGTTCTTCTTGCCTGGAACCGGCAGGGAATGCATGGATTCTCTGATGGAGATGCTTTCTGGAGTCTGACCCCACCCGGTAACGATATATTCGCCCAGCTGGTAAAACGGGGCGATTCACCAGAAATCATCACCGCTGGTGTTGAGCTCAGCTATCAGATTGAAGTGGGCTTTGAAAACCCAGAAAAACAGGTACAATACTGGGATTACTCAGAGCAGCTGGTTGGCACTCAACAGACGCCCGGCAGTGGAATTACCGGTTCAAAAGTTTCAGGGCTCATGACAGTTGCTGAGGATCACCGCGCGTTCGGTGCTTCGGCAGTCCCAGTCGTCCCCTACCCGTCTGACGGTAGTTTCAATCCCTATCCACTGATGACTATCACCGCCAAAGACAAGGCGACCGGCAAAGTGCTGGCCGTCACCAAAATGGTTGCCCCCGCTTCAACCGAACTGGGCTGTAAAAATTGTCACGGTGGCGACTGGAAAGTTGCCGAAGTGGCAGGCTTCTCTGCGGCAACCAGCCTTGACGTCCTCGAAGCTCACGACAAGAACAGCGGCACCAATCTGGTTGAACAGGCGAAAAACGGTGAGCCAATGTTCTGTCAATCATGTCATGCCGATGCAAATCTTGGGGCTGAGGGAGATCCCAAACTATTGAGCCTATCTGCAGCAATCCATGGCTGGCATGCCAATTTCCTCACCGATCGAGAGGGGATGGATGCATGTACTGCCTGCCACCCGGCACGTGAAGAAGGACCAACCCAATTCTTCCGCAGCCACCATGCTCAGTTTATGGACTGCACCAACTGTCACGGCACGATGGAAAACCATACCTTGAGTCTGCTAACCAAAGAACTTAATGACGGAAAAAAAGGTGCAGCACGGCTGATGAAAAACCTGCAGCCAACAGATATTGCGATCGATGAAATCAACCCACGTGCTCCATGGGTCAACGAGCCCGATTGCCTGACGTGCCATGAAGAGTTTGAGGCCGGTAGCTCAATGGATGCCTTCAACACCTGGACAGAGAATGAAGAAGGGTTATTCCGCAACCGTCACGATCAGATGGAAGC
>CAZGKZ010000090.1:0-5168 GCA_964526315.1 uncultured Geobacteraceae bacterium | reverse complement strand
TAATCGGCGGAGTTTCTTATCCAGATCAACCATATTATTATGGCGGAAACGGATCATTTCAGCACCACTCATTCTGCAGGCATCATAAATACTTGCATGAGAGTCGGCATCCAGAATAATCACATCTTCCGGCCCTGCCAGAGCTGAAATAGTACCGAGATTTGCGACAAAACCGGTCGAAAAAACGATCGCACTGCCGCACCCATAAAAATCGGCCAACTCTTTTTCCAGAGCACTGTGCCCGGAAAAAGTGCCATTAGCCATGCGTGATCCGGTGGTTCCAGTTCCTTCTTTAAGCAAGCTCACACGAGCGGCCTCTATGCAGCTGGGATGGAAAGTCAAACCGAGATAGTTATTGGTTCCCGCGAGAATAACCGGATGACCATCGATCGTCCCCTCCGTCGCAGAATGAATTTCCTCAATAACCACATCAAAGGGATTAATCCCTTCCGGCAATAAAGTTTCCCGATTGGCGGCGATTTTGTCTAATTTATCCAGAAGTCCCATTATGCACTACCTAAAATCTGCTGAATTTGCAGCACGAAGTCTTTGACCGTGTGTAAATCTGATAAATTGTTTAACGGGTAGGTGATATCAAAGATATCTTCTACTTCTTCTAACATCTCCATAAGCTTTAACGAGTCAAGAGCGAGATCATTGATTAAATCCGTATCGTCCTGAATTGTCACCTGCACCTGGGCATGTTCCTGAAGTAAAACTTCAATCTGTTGAAAAATAGCATTATATTGGGAAGTTGTCATGATCTCTAAGACTCCAGAAACAAAGGGTGATTTAAATCGCCTCAATAAAAAAGACGTTTCATTCCATCATAAAATAAAATCTCGGGCTGCCAGCCTGTCATTTGAGTGATACTGCCGTTATCAGCAGACCAATCAGGATGGAAAATTTCTCGCACTTTCCCCGGGGTCAACATTGGCTGATAGCCAAACAATCTGGCTGCCACAATATTTAATTGGCCGGCAATCGCTATCAACTGACGTGGAAATGAAAAGCAACGTGATGATTTGTTGTTAAGCTGCGTCGCAATCGCTGCAATTTCACTCCAAGTATAGCCATTGGGATGCCCATCGTGCAACTCAAAACATTGTCCTCTGGTCATCCGTTCTGACCGGAGCAAGCAAGCCACTGCAGTGGCTAGATCGTCGACATGGAGAAGTGAAAAACGACCAGATTTACTCCCGATAACTGGAACAAAACCCCGCCGCAACATTTTCAAAAGTGGCTGCATCTCTCGATCCCCCGGGCCATAAACGGCAGGAGGTCGAAGAATACTCCAGGAGATTTTATCACCATGCTCGGATAAAATATCCTCACCCATTTTTTTACTGAGAGCATAATGGGAGAGTGATGGTTCCCGGGCGGCCAGAGAAGATATCAATAAGAAACGGGGCACCTTTTGCTCAACAGAAACTTGAAGCAGTCGTTTCACTCCCGCCGTATTAACTTTCTTGAAATCTTCCAGAGTGATGCCCCGGACAACTCCAGCACAGTGGACAACCACATCAACATTAGCAACCAGAGCACGCAGACTCCCCTCATCCTCAAGGGTACCAGGAATCCATTCAACTGAATTTATAGCTTTTGGGGGGGAGGAAGAGCCAGGACGATACAACGCCTTGACACAAAAACCCTGATCCGTGAGATGTCTAAGGAATACCTGACCGATGAAGCCAGTTGCCCCGGTGAGTGCAATTCTTGTCATGATTTATAGTCGTTTACAGGAGGGGGGCAGAAATAATTAATTCGCTCGCAGCTATACCGCAGCGGCAAGGGGTTGTGACGCAGCCCCATTGATTTCCTGCTCTTTCTGACGGTTCAAATAATCTCGCTGGGTGCCAGCACGAGAAAGTTTTCCTGATGATGTTCGGGGAAGAGTATGTGCAGGGACAAGCTCAATAATACAGTTAATCCCAACTTCCTCACGGATAATGCGAGTGAGGCGATCTGACAATTCCTTGCATTTATTCTCATCGGTTTCACGATATTGGACAACCATAACCGCAGCTTCCAGACCATCGTCATCGGTAACCGAAATTGCTGAAGCATCACCGGGTCTGATCTCTGGCTGCTGTTCAGCATAGAACTCCAAATCCTGGGGCCAGAAGTTACGACCATTGATGATGATCATATCTTTTTCACGGCCGGTGATCATCAAGCTTCCATTGCAAAGATAGCCGATATCACCAGTATTTAACCATCCATCCGCAGAAAGAACTTTGGCAGTTGCAGCGGGAGCAGCAAAATAACCACTCATGACACTTGGACCACGAACGTGGATCGTACCACATTTTCGATCCGGCAAAACTTGACCTTGTTCATCACGAATAATAATTTCATGCCCGGGTAATGGGATTCCGCAATTGACCAATTTCTTGGTGCGACATACCGAAGAATTTTCAACCGTACCACTGGAAACGGGAAGGGCTTCCTGTTGTGCAGACAAGTGCTCTGCATCGATCTCATCGATCTCAACCCCCAGATCAATCGGGGCAAAGGTGACAGCAAGAGAACACTCTGCCATACCGTAACTGGCAACAAAAGCTTTACGATCAAAGCCAAAAGGAGCCAGCTTTTCAGCAAAGGCATCGAGAATCTCAACCTGAATTGTTTCTGCTCCAACTCCGGCAACCCGCCAAGCACTGAGATCAAAAGGTTTTGCGCTATCCAGCCGAACTCGACGCGAACTTAATTCATAACCAAAGGGGGGGCCAAAAGAGATGGTGCCATGGTTGGCACTCATCAAACCCAGCCAGAGTCGTGGCCGCATGGCAAAGTCACGGGTGGCCAGATAATCAACTGAAAGCTGAGCAGCCAGAGGGGCCAGAACAAAACCAACCAACCCCATATCATGATAATAGGGGAGCCAGGAAACACAGCGGTCACCCTGACGAACTTTGAGACCATCCCTGGTGATTCCGGCAAGGTTATGCATGACCGCCGCTTCACTCACCATAACTCCCCGCGGGAAACGGGTGCTTCCTGAGGTGTACTGGAGATATGCGGTTTCATCAGCCTGTAGCGGATGCAGCTCAACCAATTGCTCTTCAAGATCATCAAAGACCTGTGGAGTGCCAACCAGCTTCAGTTCTAGATTTTTGGTGGCTTCTTGAAGGTAGGGCAAAAATTCTACTGGAGCAACGGCAATACTTGCCTGGCTCTTCTCCAACAAACCACGTAATTGCTCAACATAAGCCTTGTGCCCACCCAAATGGATCGAAGCAGGCAATGGAACCGGTGTCAAACCAGCATATTGACAGGCAAAAAAGAATCGCGGGAAATCAGGATGGGTTTCCGCAACGATGGCGACCCGTGCCCCTCTTTCCAACTGTAGACTGTGCAGACGCTTTGCCAGAATTTGCGCTTCTTGCCGCAATTTTGAATAGGAAAGGGTCGCGTGAAGTTTTCCTCGGCCATCGTAGAAATTAAACCCACTCACCCCCTTGGCAGCATAATCAAGTGCTGCTGCCAAATTAGGAAAGTCTGCATTCCGAAGTAGAACATGGCTCTCTGTGGGAGTAGGATTTAGGATATTCATTTTAGCCGTTCGTGTTTGTGGTTTAGTGCTCAGTAGTGGATTCGTTTAGAAATGCAAGGTTAGTACCAACAACTAGAAAACTTAATATCTCAAGGAGATAGCAGATCTCTCATGAAATGTAAGTCCCTAATTTGTTGCATTTATACCGACAATGTGTGGCAATACCACCACAGAAAACTGATCTGGTAATTTCAAATAAACCCTGCGATTTAACGCACAAAAAACCATTAAAGTCGGGTACATATAGCAACTTTTTCGGGAAAAAGATAGGACTACTCATCAGTTAGACATAAAATTCAGCCATACTGCAGTACCTGGTTCGCTATTGGTTGTTACTCTTCAGCAAAAACTCCCTGTAGCTTTTGTAAAAGTTTCCGGGTCACGACTTCGCTAACTTCATTATGCCGGGTAAGATCTGGCGGCCCTGGCCAACCGGGGTCGGTAAATTCACTCTTCACAAATAATTGTGCTTGGGCATAACGGGGCAATACATGAAAATGGACATCGCGATCAACCATCATCAACATCAGATAGTTGATCTTGTCATAAGAAAAACACTCCCCAAGGCCTCCCTCTATAGCAGCTGTTATCTCTTTTAGTTCAGAAAAAGCCTCGGGACTGACCTTTGAAAAAACCTCAACATCCTCTTTACAAATAAGGACAAGTGCCCCCAAAGTTGCTTGTTGAGGTCGTAACAATACAACCCAGTGACGGTAATCTTTAATCAGGGTTTCTGGATAACCAAATTTTTTCATTGTGGCATTCATCGATTTACCTCCCGTTACCGAAATCCAGCAAAACATTTCCCACCAAAAATAACTTACATGTTAACCATGTTTCAAGTATTATTCAATTGGTCAAATCTTCCCGTAATCACTGGACAACTTTTAGCATTCTTCAACTATAAGCAGATGAATTAATTGATAAAACAATCAGGCCATTCAATGTCAAATAAAAATCATAACTTGGAGAAATTGCAGATTATACCGGTTGACAGCCCCGGCCTGCTGCGTCGTTTCATTGACCTGCCATGGATGCTGTATAGTACAGATCCCTGCTGGGTTCCACCTCTCAAAATGGAGAGAAAATGGCACCTTTCAGCAAAAAACCCCTACTTTGAACATGCTGAATTCCAAGCCTGGATTGCCTGCCGGGGGAAACAGGTTGTGGGGCGAATTTCTGCCCAGATTGATCAGCTCCATCTGCAACGCTATCATGATGCAACCGGTTTTTTTGGCCTCTTGGAAGCAGAAGACAATCAGGAAACTTTCCAGGCATTGTTTGCAGTCGCTGAAGAATGGTTACGTCACAGAGGGATGAAACGGATCCGGGGTCCATTCAGCCTCTCAATTAATGATGAATGTGGCTTACTGGTCGAGGGATTTGATTGCCCACCGCCAATTATGTTAGGCCACGCCCTTCCCTATTATGGCTCACGCGTAGAAAAACAAGGGTTCGCTAAAGAACAGGATTTATTGGCATATCGGGTTGCGACCGACGTCCCACAACCCCGCCATCTAGAAATGCTGATTAAACGCAGCGGTGGACATGTAAAAATTCGCCCGATGCGAAAAGATTTCTTCAAAGAGGATCTGAAAATCATCCAGGATAT
>CAZGKZ010000089.1:0-5178 GCA_964526315.1 uncultured Geobacteraceae bacterium | reverse complement strand
GCTGTTAATGCGGTTCGGAGTGCAGACGAGGGGCTGGATGTTTTTGAGAAGTTGACCATGGTTTCGGGTCGCTATCTCGATATCTTTCTCGATTATCTTGGCTGTATCCCCTACGACAGAAAAATGCATGAATCGGTACGACAACAGCAAGTGATGGTTGATCTCTATCCGGATAACAAGGTTGCAAAAGCTTTTAATACTCTGGCGGAAAATTTGATCGCAGCCCCGTCCGATAACCAGGCGCAGGGGACCCTGCAATTTTTCTGGAAGCAATTTCTCGGAGTTGATACGGAGGCGAGTTGATGACTTTCAGTAACGGCTATGGTCCGCCGGGGGCGGCAGAGCGTGAAAAAATGATTGAATCACATTTGTCTCTGGTCGATTTTCTGGTTGATCGAATGATGACTCAGGTTCCAGCTTTCGTTAATCGTGATGATATCCGTAGTGCCGCACTGATGGGGTTAATGGATGCGTCAAATCGCTTCGATCCACGTCGTGGGGTCTTGTTTAAAACTTTTGCTGAACGAAGAATTCGTGGTGCGGTATTTGATGAAGTACGGCGGATGGACTGGTTTTCCAGAACTTTGCGGGAAAAGCAATCGCGGCTCTCTAAAGTGACCGATGCCTTAGGCAAACGGCTTGGTCGTGCCCCGGAAGATCCAGAACTGGCAGAAGAGCTGGATATGAGTCTGGATAGTTTTCGTGAATTGCAACTTCAGGTCAGTCAGCTCGGTACAATTAGTTTAAACGAAACTCTCGATAGTGATGATTCGGGAAAAACATTTATTGATAATCTTGAAGATACCAAGCAGGCAAGTGTTCATGAACGGATGGAGGCAAATGAACTGACCGGGGAATTGGCTGGGCATTTGGAGCAGCTTTCAGAAAAAGAGCGTCTGGTTATTGCTCTTCTCTATTATGAAGAGTTGTCACAAAAAGAAATTTCTGAAGTTCTTGAACTTTCGGAAGGACGAATTTCTCAGCTACACAGCCAAGCTTTGGGAAAATTAAAAATCAAAATGAAGCGCAGTATCAATGCTTTGCACTCGGAGAATTAAAGATGGCGACCGGACCAATGCCATTATTGCTGATCGGTGGAATTGCTCTGTTGTCCCTATTCCTTGGGCTCTGGCAGCAACGAACCAGTAGAAAATTGGGCAGCGAACTATGTCAGCTCCAGCAGCAATTATCGGAATTAAAATCTGGTCAAGAACAGAAGCCAACATTTTCCAATAGCCTTGAACGGGTTGAGCGAGAGCAGCTAAAAGTTGACGTTCCCCGTAGTAGCTCTGAAAAGTATCGTTATGTTGCCTCCTTGGCTGATCAGGGGGTCGATGCCAAAGAAATTGCAGCAGCACTGCAGATGGCACAAGGTGAAGTTGAACAATTGCTGCAACTGACGAAACTAAAGCGAAAATCATCAGAAGCATTGGAGATGGATTCCACATCTGTTGTCAGAGCTCCAGGACAGGTTAAAGATTTAAGGATGGCAGGTCGACAAGCAGTCATTACTGAGAAAGAGGAGCAGCCAGATGTCTAGCGGTAAATATGGAGCGATCTCCGGGGCTGTTGCACGGATGCAGATGCTGGAAAATATCAGTGAACAACTTGCTGCGGCAAAAACCCCCGGTTATAAAAAAGGGATGGTCACTTTTGAGGCCCGACTGGGCGAAGCTGCTTCTGGAATGGCAACCAAAGGGACCAATTATACCCATTTAACCAATAAAGAGATCGATTTTACCCAGGGACCCCTTGAATCCACCGGTGATACCTTAGATCTTGCAATCAATGGCGAAGGCTTTTTCAAAATTCGACGCCTTGACGGGAGTTTTGGCTATGCACGGAAGGGGAATTTTCAACTTAATGGTGATGGTCAGCTGGTCAATACCGATGGTTTGCCAGTGATGGGAACCGGTGGGCGAGAGATTAAACTGCTTCATTCTGATGTCGATATCGGCCCGGATGGAACTATTTGGGATGAGCAAAAAAAAGTTGGACAAATTGGTCTGTTCCAGTTTGATGACACCTCTAAACTACATCAGATCCGGGGTGAAATGTTTCAGTCAAATAATGGGATTGAGCCCGAAGAACACCCTAATCCACAAATGATTCAGGGAAATCTGGAAGGCTCCAATATCGATATGATGAGGACAATGGTCCGGATGACGTCAAATTTACGTGCCTTTGAAGCCACCCAGAAAGCCTTGAAGATTTACAGTGAGATGGACTCCAAGTCTGCAGAAATAGGGCTGGTTCAATAAAATATTAAATGCCGTTTTCGACGGCTGAAGAGAAGGAGTTAGATATGATCAGAGCACTTTGGACCGCATCAACCGGGATGCAATCACAGCAGGTTAATATGGATGTTATTGCCAATAACCTGGCCAACGTTAACAGTTCAGGATTCAAAAAAAGTCGTGCGGACTTTCAGGATATTCTTTACCAGACCAGTCGGCAGGCGGGTACTGGAGTTGATGGTGGCGAAGTTCCAACCGGGGTTCAGATCGGACTTGGTTCACGAGTGGCAGCAGTACAAAAAGTATTTACCACCGGTGATTTTCAACAGACTGAAAATGAGTTGGATTTGGCCATCGAGGGGCCTGGATTTTTTCAGGTTGTCCTTCCTGATGGCAACGAAGCTTATACCCGTTCAGGAGCTTTAAAGAAAGACAGTACTGGGCGACTGGTTACTTCTGACGGCTATCCGATTGTTCCGGAGATTGTGATTCCAGAAGGATCGACGTCAATTTCAATCGGAAGTAGTGGATCAGTTGAAGTTTTACTGGATGGAGAAAGTACCTCAACACCCGTGGGTAATATTGAGCTGATTCGCTTTGGTAACCCCGCCGGGTTAAGCAGTTTGGGGCGCAGTCTTTATGCTGAAACTCCAACGACGGGTTCACCACTCTCTGGAACTCCGGGGGAAGAAGGTTTTGGAACCTTGTCCCAGGGCTTTTTGGAAGGTTCCAATGTCAATATCATGGAAGAGATGGTTAACATGATTGCTGGTCAACGTGCCTACGAAGTCAATTCCAAGGCAATCAAAACTGCAGATGAGATGCTGCAAATGGTAAATCAACTGGTTCGTTAGGGGATAAAAATGAAATATTTTCTCTGTTTGATGCTGATTCTTCTTTCTCCAATTTTAACCTATGGATCTTCTCGGGCATCGACTGCTGGGAACTCTCAGCTTATTGATCAGCAGAAAATGGGGCAAATTTTAAATGAATACCTGGCAGATCAGTCAGATTTGTTGCCGCATGTTGAACTTCGGTTTAAATCGATTTCTCTCCCGCATGCTTATCGTGTCGCTAAAGGGCAGCTCGATTATCAGATTATCCCGGCAAAACCGGGGGTTATCGGTAGTCAGAGATTGACCCTTTTGACCCGTGTCGATGGTCAGATTGTCAATAATCAATCAATTCGGATCAAGCTGGAAGCCCTCGCTGATATTGCTGTCTCGGCCAGTACATTACGCCGTGGAGCTGTTCTTGGTACTGAAGATGTCGAGCTGCGCTATCAGGATATTTCTCACCTGAAGGGGCCCATCTTCTCTGCTGAAGAAATTATCGGCAAACGTTTAAAGCGCTCAGTCAGACTCGGGGAACCACTACAGAAACAACAGGTTGAATTCCCTCCGGTTATCAAACGGGGAGAACGGGTGATCATCCAGGTACAAAAGCATGGTTTGATGCTGACTGCAGCCGGAGAAGCAAAGCAAGATGGCCTGACTGGTGAGACCATCCGGGTGGTGAACAATGGTTCCCGTAAAGAAGTGATTTGTCAGGTTGTTGCCCCTGGTCTGGTAAAAGTGGAGTTTTAAAATGTTGAAATACCGTTTTGTGCTGTTGTTCCTAATTCTATTCTTAGCCGCTTGCGCTGGGCCGGCTTCAAAGGTCGATTTGAGTGAAGTGGAACCCATAGCACCGATTATGTCTGAACCCGTTGCTCCACGGACTGCAGGGTCTCTTTGGACTGAGAGCCGAGGGGGGATGTTTATCGATCTGAAGGGGCGTACCGTTGGCGATATCATTACGGTTGTCATTGTTGAAAAGGCCAGTGCCAGCAAGGAAGCCAAGACAGAAACAGATCGAAAAAGTACGATGCAAGCCGGAATTACTGATTTGTTTGGGCTGGAAAAATATATCGAACAAATTGGCAACTCGTCTGTAAGCTCAGCCTCTCTCGTTGATGCAACAGCCTCTAATGATTTTGAGGGGAGTGGTAAGACCTCCCGTAAAGAAAATTTATTGGCAACCTTGACAACCCAGGTTGTTGAAGTTCTACCAAATGGTAATTTAAAAATTCGGGGCAATAAAACCGTGACCGTAAACAGTGAAACGCAAATTGTTACGCTCAGTGGAATTGTCCGCCCAACAGATGTTTCACCACATAATCTTGTCGACTCAAAGAATATTCTCAATGCGAGAATTGCCTATGTTGGTGAAGGTGTCATAAGCGATAAGCAACAGCCCGGCTGGTTGGTGAGAGCACTGGATAATGTTTGGCCATTCTAGTCTTTGGATTGAAAACGTGGGGTCGGGAAGAGAGACTCCAGGAGTATAAAAAATGAAAAATCTTACTCAAAAACTTGTTATTGCTCTACTGATTTTCTGGGGAGTACTCCTTGTTTCGACAGCCGAAGCCTCTCGGATCAAAGAATTAGCTCAGCTGGAAGGGGTTCGTTCTAACCAACTGGTTGGCTATGGTCTGGTTGTTGGTCTTAATGGAAGTGGTGATAGTGCCAGCACTCAGTTCACGGTTCAATCTCTAGTCAATATGATGGAACGTCTTGGTGTGACGGTTGATCCTAATGAAGTGAAGGTTGACAATGTGGCTGCCGTTGTTGTGACTGCAAATCTTCCCCCTTTCGCCCGGGCCGGGAGTACTATTGATGTGACCGTTTCATCTGTCGGTGATGCTGAAAGTCTGGTTGGCGGAACCCTGTTGATGACTCCTCTCAAGGCTGCTGATGGAAAAGTTTATGCTGTTTCTCAGGGCGCTTTGATTCTTAATGCTCTGGCTTTTGGTGGGAAGGCCGCTTCAGTACAGAAAAACCATCCAACTGTTGGTCGAATTCCCAGTGGGGCGTTAGTTGAACGTGAAGTCCCCTTTGTTTTCGGGGGAAAGAAGGAATTGAAATATCTTTTGCGGGATTCTGATTTCACCACGGTTTCC
>CAZGKZ010000088.1:0-5186 GCA_964526315.1 uncultured Geobacteraceae bacterium | reverse complement strand
AGGAGCCTTGACTCGCGTTGTTCAGCCGTTTCAGGAGCTTGATCCATAGAACCCGTCGCAGCAGGTGGCTTGTCAGATTGTTCATCAGTAGATTTACTCGCTTGATTTTGAGCCGTTTTAGCTGGTTGTTCAGTTGCTTTTTTTTGCTTTTCTGCCGCAGCCGATGAAGAAGAATCACCCTTTTCCGATTTTTTATCTTGCTTGTCTGGCTGATCTGATTGCCCATTTTTATCACGATTTTTTTTCGCTGGTGAGGATGAGGTTTTCTGTTGATCTGAAGAGTGATCACCCTCATCTGCCGAACTCTTACTCTCAGTAGACTTGCTGTGTTCATCTCCCTTTTGATTTTTTTTATCACCCGGCTTATTCGATTGATCGTTGTTGTCCTGTTGGTTCTGTTGACTATCACCTTTTTTTTGGTTTTGCTGCTTTTGTTGCTGTTGCAACGCTTTTTCAACCAGGTTTTTATTGAACTCAGTATCAGCATCCCCCGGTTTCAGTTCTAACGCATGTTGATAAGCTTTGAGCGCCGCAGAGAAATCACCACTCTTTGCCAGAGCATTCCCTTGATTATACCAATCATCAACACTTTGCGGTGCGTCGAGTAGTTTTGCCGCAGCAGTAAAGTCACCGCTCCGATAAAAGGCACTCGCCTTCCAGCGCGGGTTCTGAAACTGTTGTGCCGCCCCGGTGTAATCCTTCTCGGTAAAAGCTTGTGCCGCCTGCTGATCCGGGGTTTGCCAAAGTTCCTGCCAACTGAGGGCCTCGGCCGGTGGTGGCAACAGAAGCAGCAGGGGCAACACCAGCAACCAACCACGCCGGAAAGCCAGTGCCGCAAGAACCAACAATGGCCAAAGCAACCAGACTCCCTCTTCACGCCAGCGCTCCCCGACTGCAGCAGCAGTTTCACCGGATTGGTCAAGATGATGATCATCCAGTCCGGCCAATAAACTGTGGAGATCGCTGTCATCAACACCCAGCCGCTGATATTGACCACCGCCGGCAATTGCCAGTTGTTTTAACCCGCTGGAATTTAATTTAGGAAGCACCAAATTCCCTTGCCGATCCTTAAAAAAACCACCTCCGGGAAGGGGGATTGGAGCTCCAGCCGGAGTACCAACGCCGAGAACGTAGAGTTCAAACCCACTCTTTTTTAGCTGTCGGGCAGCATCCAGATATTCTTCCGGTCGATCTTCATCAGTCACCAATAGCAACCGCCCCTGTTTCAATCCTGCCTGCTGCAACAATTTTTCCCCGCGTTGGATAGCCCGCGCTGGGTTGCTCCCCTGAACTGGCATCAGCCCAGGGTCAAGGCTTTTCAACAGAGCCTCAATGGTGTGGTGATCCTCGGTCAGCGGAGTGACAGTAAATGCATCCGCAGCAAAAACAATTAAGGCGGTCTGCCCCTCTTTACGCTCTCGCAACAAATCTGCAATTTTGAGCTGTGCACGCAAAAAACGGCTTGGTCGCAAATCGGCAACTTCCATTGAGCGGGAGAGGTCAAAGAGGATGACTAATGCCGATTGCTGCCGAAATAGTGGTTGGGGTTGACGTTTCCAGACCGGGCCAGCCAGGGCAACAACCGCCAGCAACATTCCGACAGAAAGCAGCCAGAATGGCCAGTTAGCCCGTCGAACCGAACGACCAAGAAGCAGATGTGGCAGCAGTTCCGGATCACAAACCGCCTGCCAACCACGGCTTCGTAGTTGCCGGCGAGCTAACCAAAAAAGCAGCAGAAATAGCGGTACCAATGCGAGAAACCACTCTGGACGTAAAAAATGAAAATTATCCATTTCCCCTCCGAGCTATTCGCTGTGGCAATTGTGGCAACAAAAGGAGCAATAAACTATAAAAAAGGGCTAACCCCAAAGGCCAGGGGTAGAGTTCAGAGATCGGACGATAGACATCATGATCACGTTCTACAGGTTCAAGACGATCCAATTCCGCATAAATCTTTGCCAACTGATCGGTATCCCGGGCACGGAAGTAACGTCCACCGGTCTTCTGTGCAATTGCCGTCAAGGTCTTTTCATCAAGATCGGCCGAAGGGTTCACCGTTCGGCTGAAGAAAAAACCATCCACTTTCATGGTGTCAGCACCAAGCCCAATCGTATAGATTTTCAGCCCTTCGGCTGCAGCGAGATCTGCCGCTTTAAGTGGCGATAGATGTCCTGCCGTATTGGCACCATCGGTGAGGAGAATTAATACCTGCTCCTGCCCGTCTCCCCCCTTAAGCCGCTTGACTGCCAACCCGATAGCATCACCAATCGCGGTTTTTTCCCCAGCCAGACCAATCGCAGATTCATTTAAAAGCTGCTCAACCGTCCGGCGATCAAAAGTCAACGGGGTCTGCACATAGGGTTGATCACCAAACAGAATCAATCCGAGTCGATCACCAACCCGTTGTTGAATAAATTGACCGGCAACTGATTTGAGTGCTGTCAAACGATCAACGGTATCACCATGAAGATAAAAATCTTGCGTCTCCATGCTCCCGGAAAGATCAACCGCCAGCAACAGGTCACGACCACTGACCGGTAGTTCAATCGGATCACCCAGCCACTGCGGACGGGCGGTCGCACCCACCAGCAAGAACCAACAGCAGAGTGCCAACGGCAACTGCCATCTCCCTTTCCTCCGGTTCCGCTGATGTTGTACGGCGGCAAAGGGTGACAAACTCGGCACCCAGAGAGCAGCCTCTTCAGCGGCTAATGCCGGCGGGAAAAACTTATAAATCAACCAGGGGAGAGGAAGGAGGATAAAGGCCCAGGGCCAGACAAAATGGATCATTGTTTCCTCCGCTGGGGATTTTTTTGCGGCGGAAGTTTTTTCAACCAACGGCGACACAGCTCGATCAGAGCCTTGCTATCAACCCGAACCTCTGGTTGGTAAGGAGCATCACTCAGGCAGCGGCCAACTCCAGTACTGAAGGGTCGATCGTTCAGTGGACGGTCCAGAAATTCCAACCAGGACTGGCCACTCAAGCCAGCACAATCCTGCTGTGGAAAATGACTGATAGCTGCCTGCCGTAACAACCTGGAAATGGCTGTAAGCAACTCAGTTTCGGGCAAATCAGTCAGCTTTTCAAGTTGCTGCAGAGCAAGACGTTGCATCTTCCGTCGTTGCCGAAAACGGCTGAAGCCCCAGATAAAAATAGGGATCAAGAGCAACAGTCCAGCCAGAATCCACCAACCGGGAGCCGGTGGCCACCAGCCGATTGGAGCAGGCAGATGGATATCGTGCAAAGGGAGGTTGGCTGCGGTCATTGTGCTATCGGGTTTCATTTTAACGCCCCCGCTTCACACTGGAAAGAGATTCGAGCGGATCCCCATCTGTTGGTAACGAAAAAAATCGACACTGTTGGCGACGGCAGAAATTTTCAAGCTGTTGACGGTGTTGTCTGAAGGAATCCTGATACTGCTGCCGCCCCAGCCGATCGGCAGTCGTCATGGTCAGGTCCCGCTCACCATCACTCAGGCGATAGGAACCAGCCAGCGGCAGTTCAGCTTCGAAAGGATCAAAACAGTGGATCAGGCCCAGATCACAGTGCCGGCCAAGCAGTGCCAGTTGTTTCTCCACCTGATCATCCCACTGACTGAAATCACTGAGGATTAAAATTAAGCTGCCGGGACGGGCAACCCGATGGAGCCGTTGTAAGGTTGCAGCAAGACGCTGTTGCGGGGCAAACGGGTGGTGCGGAGGACGCTGCCAGACCGGATCCGCAACCATCTGGCGCAACAGTTGGAGAACTGCCTTTTTCCCTAATTGCGGGCGCAACTCAAGGTTCCGTTCTTCGGAAAAAATAAAACCACCGATCCGATCCCCACGTGACAGGGCCTGCCACGCTAACAATGCTGCCAGATGTGAAGCCTGCACCGCTTTAAACCGGCCACGAGTGGCAAAAAACATCGGTCTCCGGTAATCGAGGGCAACAATCACCGGACGTTCCCGTTCTTCATGAAACAGCTTGGTATGCACCTTGCCCCGCCGGGCAGTCACCCGCCAATCGATACTGCGAACATCATCACCGGGCAAATAAGCGCGCACCTCGGCAAACTCCATACCACGACCCCGAAAGCGGCTGCGGTAACCACCACTTTGTGCCGCCAATTGCCGGCTGGGTTTCCAGCTTGCCGGAAGTAACCGATCACCCAGAGCAATCAGTTCGGTCAACTCAATTTTGACCGGAGATGTTTTTACCGAGCCCACCCGTTGCACCATCAGGGAACCGGGACACGGGCAATCAGTTCAGAGATCAGACGATCGGCATTCATCCCATTGGCCTCGGCCTCATAGCTGAGAATCAGCCGATGGCGCAACACATCAAAAGCCAGATTTTGGATATCTTCCGGCAGAACATGGTCACGACCAGCCAGCCAGGCTCGTGCTCGAGAACAGCGATCAAGAGCAATACTGGCTCGTGGGCTACCGCCATATAAAATGGCCCCGGCCAAATCTTCACCGTAGGGCTGTGGATTGCGGGTCGCCAGGACTAATTGCAACAGATATTCTTCCAGATTATCCGCCAAGTACAGATCCAGAACTTGTTGACGGGCAGAACGTAGATCATCCACTGAAAGGACCGAAGCAGAGCTTAGCGATGAATCTGCGTCAACCTCTCCTGCTGCCTCACGCCGTGCCAAAGCAAGAATTTTTCGTTCACTTTCCACCGCAGGGTAATCGACCCGGACATGCAACAGAAACCGGTCCAACTGGGCTTCAGGAAGAGGATAGGTCCCCTCCTGTTCAATCGGATTCTGAGTCGCCATCACCAGAAAAGGATCTGCCAGTCGGTAAGTCGTCTGTCCGACACTGATCTGCCGTTCAGCCATTGCTTCAAGCAGTGCCGATTGAACTTTAGCTGGGGCACGGTTGATTTCATCGGCAAGGATCAGATTATGAAACAGTGGTCCAGGCTGAAAAGTGAAGGTTGCATCCTGGGCACGATAAACGTCAGTTCCGGTCAGATCTGCCGGCAGCAAATCAGGGGTAAACTGAATCCGGTGAAAACTCCCCTCCAGCAATTCACCTAACTGTCGGATGGCGCGAGTTTTGGCCAACCCGGGAGCACCCTCAACCAGTAAATGACCATCGGCCAACAGGGCAATCAACAGACGTTCAATGAGCTCCGGCTGGCCAATAACCTGCTCTGACAGTGCATCTTTCAGCTGAAAAAAACGTTGCTG
>CAZGKZ010000087.1:0-5224 GCA_964526315.1 uncultured Geobacteraceae bacterium | reverse complement strand
CAGAAAAGATTTTATATTCATTCCAAGAAGCTCCCATGTTATAAACTTCCAGATACTACATAAAACTTACGATGACGAGACCATATGAAACCCTCATCTTTCTCCCTATTTAGAAACCTCAAAATTCGCTGGAAAATGGTCGTTATCATCCTACCTCTGGTCGTTCTTCCAATTTTCCTAATTGGCGGATTGATCGGCTATATTGCAACAAATCAAGCATATGTTGGGCTGACAGAGGCCAGCAAAGCCGACCTCGATCACATGGCCAGTTTCACCCTTGATCTTCTTGACGGCCACCACCGCCAATTTGAAGTGTACCGGCAGGATAAAAAGAAAATTATCCGTCAAGAGATGAAGAGCCTGGTTGATCTTGCCTACACCTTGATCAATGAACAACAACGGCAATATGATTCTGGTAATATTGACCTGAAAGCTGCCCAGCAATCAGCCCGCAACAGTTTTAAAAAAGTCAGTATCGGCAGCAGTGGATACCTGTTTGCCCTGACCAGCAAAGGTATTCTGACCGTCCACCCGGCCCAGGAGAATGATAATATCCTCTCCGCACAGGACAAAAATGGACATTTTTTTATCCGTGAAATAATCAAGCGGGCCATCAAGTCCAAACCGGGAGAAGTTCTCTACACTATTTATCCCTGGCGTAATGAGAAGTTGGGAGATCAACATCCACGCAATAAAATTGTTGCTTTTCGCTACTGCCCCAAATGGGATTGGATTGTTGCCGCAGGGGGGTACCTGGATGAAACCTATGATGATCCTGAGTTTGAGAAAAGTGCCCTGAGAACCCTCTCTCAACAGATAAAAAATAAAAAGGTGGGAAAAACCGGATACATCTACTGCATGTCGACCGACGGGACGATGCAGATTCACCCCGATGCGGAAGGAAATAACCTACTTGCAACTCAGGATAGCAATGGTCGAGCCTTTATTGCTGAAATGATTCATAACAAAGATGGCTGGATCCGCTATCCATGGAAGAATAAAGACGAAAAAAAAGCCCGGATGAAAATCGTCCGTTATCGCTATTATAAACCCTGGAACTGGATTGTTGCCGTTGGTAGTTATGAGGATGAATTCTACCAACCTGCCAACGACCTCAAGTGGCGAATTGCAAAGTATGTCCTGCTGCTACCTTTGGTCATCGGCTTTATTGCGGCCATGCTGGTATTCCTGGCATCCAAAGTTTTAACCGATCCGATCCAGAAGATGATAACCGTTATTCGCCGGGTTAAACAGGGGCACCTTGATGAACAGATGCCGGTTGAAGGTCGTGATGAACTGGGAGAACTGGCCGTCGCTTTTAACCGAATGACCCGGATGCTGAAAAAAAATAAAGAACTTGAGTCAGCACTGGCGCAACAGGGGAAAATGGCCTCACTGGGAGTTTTATCTTCAGGAGTTGCCCATGAGATTAATAATCCTCTTGGGGTAATCCTTGGCTATGCCGGTTATCTGGAGAAAAAGATTCCCGAAGATGATCCGAACTTCACCTTTATCCATGAAATCAAACGGGAAAGTAAACGCTGCAAAAAAATTGTCCAGAATCTTCTCAGCTATTCACGTACCCCTCTGCCGGTTCTGGAACCGACTGACGTTTCTCAACTTTTACGGCAAATTATTGACTTTGCCGGTAACCATACCGACTTGTATCATATCCGGATTGTACAGAATATCGCTGACAACATCCCGCCAATTCCGGCAGATGCAGATCAACTCCGCCAGGTTGCAATTAATCTTCTTTTAAACGCCGGTTCTGCATCACCAAAGGGGAGTGAAATTAATGTCACCGCGCAACTTGAAGAGAACAAATATGTTCAGATAACCATTACCGATAGCGGCGAGGGAATTTCCGAAGAAAATCTGGAGAAAATTTTTGAGCCATTTTTTACCACCAAAGCACGAGGAACCGGACTAGGATTGGCAATTACCAAACAGATCATCGAAATGCATCAGGGACAAATATCCATCGATTCAGAGGTTGGGCAAGGAACAACGGTTATCATCCTTCTGCCGCTGGTCAGGGAAGAGTACTAAACCGCAAGAATAAAGTAGAAAAATTTGGTTTGAGGAAAATTGAGGGTTCTGGCATGTCAGCAAAAAAAATTATGGTGATCGACAATGAGGAAGGGCTCTGCCGAATGATGGCAGCCGTTCTGATGGACGAAGGGTACGCAATACGGACTTTCACTGATCCGCTTGAAGCAGTCGAGCTGTTTCGTGCCGGGATTTGGGATCTGGTGATCAGTGATATCAAAATGCCGGGAATTGACGGACTGGAAGTTCTGCAACGGATCAAAGCTGTAGAAGCCGACATTCCGATTATTATGATTACCGCTTTTGCAACGGTTGAGATGTCAATACAAGCTCTGCGCAGAGGAGCCTATGATATGTTGACCAAACCCTTTGAGCCAGATGAACTGCTCTACCGGGTGCGTAACGCACTGAGCCATAATCAACTGAAGACAGAAAACCAGCAACTGCGCAAAGAGCTAGCGGGGAAATTCAACTTCGATAACATTATCGGGGCATCAACTATTTTGCAACAGCTTCTTGATAAAGTTGAAAAAGTTGCCGTTCGTGATACCTCAGCCCTGATTACCGGAGAATCGGGTACCGGGAAGGAGTTGATTGCCCAGGCAATCCACTACAACTCTCCCCGTAAGGACAATGCATTTATTGCGATCAACTGTGGAGCAATTCCCGAGTCACTTCTCGAGAGTGAACTGTTCGGCCACAAAAAAGGGGCATTCACCGGAGCAGATACAGACAAGGAAGGGTTGCTGAAAGCTGCTGATGGAGGAACCCTGTTTCTAGATGAAATTGGCAATCTTCCCCTCACCGTACAAAAGACCCTGCTACGATTTCTTCAAGAACAGGAGTTTAACCGGGTTGGAGATACAACTCCAACCCGTGTCGATGTCCGACTGATCTCCGCCACCAATTCAGAGCTTGAAAAAGAAGTCGAAAACGGGAGCTTTCGTGAGGATCTTTTTTACCGGCTCAATGTGATCAATCTGCACTTGCCACCACTCCGTCAGAGACGCCAGGACATTTCCCTGCTCGCTGCCCATTTTATCGGCCTGCAGAATAAAAAGTTTAAAACCAATATCAAAGGCTTCTCTGCTGAAGCGCAACAGGCGGCTAGTGAATATGACTGGCCGGGCAATATCCGCCAGTTAAAAAATGTGATCGAAGCATGTATGACTGTCGAAACTGAGCAACAGATCAGCTTGGCAACCCTGGCACAGTTTATTGAGACGGAGAACAATCCGATTGATAATGATGATTATGACAGAGCGCTGGCACGTTTTGAAATTGACTATTTACGCCAATTAATCAGTTCTGTTGATGGGAATATTGAGGAAGCAGCAAAAAAAGCGAGCATGAATATGGCGACCATCTACCGTAAATTGAAGAAGTACAGTTTACGTAAGCAGGATATCTTGTAATAGAGATTTTTTGCCCTTACATCACGGTGCAAGAACTTCAGAAACGAAACTCCAACTGGCTTCATGATCGACGATCCCCAAAAAGAATTTCAACTGGAGAAATTCGAGAAACGGCATCCCAACCGGCTTCATCACCCAAAGACCCAGAACAGAGAGGATCAAAGCGGTCATCCCCCAGTTAAGAATTTGCGTCCATAGTGCCCAGTTGGGCTCTACACGCGGTTTCTTTTTTGCCTCGTCATCATCTTCATCGGTTTGCCTGCGAGCCCCGTTGCGGATTAACCGTCCCGACGACAGAAAGATCACTGCGGTCACAAGGAACTGCGGCATCACCGCAGCACTGAGCACTCCCATGGCCAACAAGGCTGCGTAACACATTAACGCTGCCATCCCCAAAAATGTCATCTGTTGACTTAACTTCATCTTGGCACCCTCAGACTAAAGAAAATCAGCATAACCTATACCTGGTGCTCTGTATATCCTGAAAGTTCAGGACGAACAGAGTCCTCTATTAATCAGCACATTGTGTATTGCTGCATACATTGCAACAAGGGCAGAACAAAGACCAAAGACGCAACCAAGCAGTAGAAAAACCTGATCATCCCGCATTTGATCCAGCGATAGCAGCATCAGACAAACCATCATGGTCCCGTAAAGGTAGCGCATTGAGATACTCTGACGGAAACTGCGCAGGAAAAGGAGCGCGACAAACAGTGCCCAGAGACTCAAATACGAAACCGTCACCATGGCACTTGGAGATTCTCCATAACCCAACTTGGGAAACACTTCCAGGCCAATAATTGAGAGCCAGAACATCCCGAGCGGGAGCAAGGTACCGGCAGCGTAGGGGTGACCCTGTTTTTGACTGCGCATACCAACCATGATTTGAATTGAGCCACTTATCAGCAAAAGACAACCGATATAAAAAGCCGAAGATTCAAACATATCGGCCTTATAGAAAATGTAGGTCAACAGGCTGATCCCCAGAGCCAGCAAGCCAAAGCTTGGTAGTTGTTTATACTCTTTTGTATTATAAGGAGTGTTCATGGCAAGCTCCGCAAAATTAAAATAGGCCGAAAGGGCCTCACCTGTGGCAAGGCCCGCTCGAGTTAAAACAATTCAACCATTGATTAATCTTGAACTTTCTGCAGAACCAGATCTTCTTCTTCAACAAAGATCTCTTCTGTCTCTGTAACTGTTGCAGGGGCTTTCTGTTTCCGTAATGTCAGTGCCATCATCGCACCCACCAGCAGAAGAACACCGGCAACGATAAAGGATGATTCCATACTGCCGGTTTTAACTTTCAGCATTTCGGAAACCCGAACCAGAACGAAAGCACCAACACCCCAGGCAGAAAAGAGCAGGCCATAGTTCATCCCAAAGTGTTTCATCCCCCAGCTGTCTTTGGCAAAGGAGGGGAACAGTGACAGGTTGGTTCCATAGTTGAAAACCATCGCAGTGACAATCAGAGCAACCAGAATCGGGCTACTGCCATCACTTCCCAAGATCGGAATTGCGGCAAACATCAGAACAGCTTGGAATACAAGCATAATACACAAGGTGGTTGCACGACCAATTTTATCAGAGATCACCCCAGCAATCAGACGACCGGCCGCATTACCAACAGACATGATGACAACAACCAGAAAGGCCATCTCACCCATAGAAGCTTTGGCCAGCCCTTTGGCACTACCGATAACCATCAGCCCGGCACCGGAACCGATAAAGAAACAGAGCCACAGAGTATAGAAACGGGC
>CAZGKZ010000086.1:3111-5225 GCA_964526315.1 uncultured Geobacteraceae bacterium | reverse complement strand
CTGATTAAACCAATCCGAATGAGACCGTGCAGCGACGAGAGCGGCTTCAGTTTCAATAATGATTCTCTCCCGATCTTTTGGGTAACTCCCCGCAAGATTCAAAATATTTGAAACATGGTTGGAGCGTAAAATTGTTTTGTGCGGATGTAGGTGTTGTACGATCAAGAGTGCTTCTTCAATAATTTCACCATTCGTCAACGGCTCAATCAGTTCAAAATAAGCATCATTATGGCGGCGGAACATGGTTAACAGTGAGAAGTACTGCGGGGAAAGTTGACTTATCCAGTTAGCCGTTGCCTTCGCATGCTCATGACTGCGCTGTCGACCAGCCAAGCCGAGAATGGCGGTGATTGATAATTTTATCCCCGCCCTCTTTGCATTCTGACATAGCTCCAGAATCTGCTTCGGGCTGTAACCCTTATTGGTCAATTCCAGGGTTGGAGCGTCACCACTTTCAAGACCGAGGTAGAGAATACGCAGTTTCCTGAATTTAAGTTGCTCCAGGTCTTCAACACTTTTCATTGTCAAACTTTTGGGTGAAGCATAGATTCCAACCCGGTTTAGATTAATAAATTTTAGCTGAAGAAGGTCAAGAATTTCAACAAGTCCCGCTTGGGGATAGGCCAAGGCATCGCCATCCGCAAGAAAGATCCGTTGATATTGCATGCGATGACTCTCCGGAATAATTTCAATCTCGGCAGCAATATCCGCCACAGGACGAAGACGAAATTGTTTCATCTTATACATTCCACAAAATCGACATTGGTTTTGACTGCAGCCGATCGTAATTTGTAAAATCAGCGAACGTGCTTCAGAAGGGGGTCGAAATACCGGCTCTTCGTAACTAAAATAATACATTCAACCTCTCGGGTTAGAGAATGACCAAAACTGCCTTTGTCTCCATCCTAACATGGTAAAAAAAATCTATCCAGCAATGACAAACCTTGCTTTTAACTATGAAAAGCCGCTATCTTTCAGATCTTGGATGAGCAGAATCAGATCTGTTTTAAGGGAGGAAATAATGCATCAGGTAAAAGTCATCGGCGACACAAAAACCTATCTGGTCGGTAAGATTATTTGTCTGGGCAGAAACTACCTGGAACATATCCGTGAGCTGGGAAACAAAGTTCCAGAACGTGCTGTTATCTTCTGCAAACCTGCCAGTAGCTTGCTGCAAGATGGTGGAGCGATCAAAATTCCAGAGTATTCAAATGATTGTCACCATGAGCTGGAGCTGGCACTACTGGTGGGAAAATCTGGTAAAAACATCCCGGAGGAGAGTGCACTATCGTATTTATCTGGATATGCTGTAGCACTTGATTTAACTCTGCGGGATCTCCAGAGTGAATTAAAAAACAAGGGATTGCCATGGGAGATAGCCAAAGGGTTTGATACCTCCTGTCCGCTCTCCGATTTTATTGCAGCAGACAGAGTCGGCAACCCGAACAAGCTGGAACTCTGCCTTAAAGTGAACAGTGAAATTCGTCAGCAGGGTAATACCGCACAAATGATGCGCTCGGTGGAAGAGATCGTTGCTGAAGTCTCAACATTCTATACCCTGGAACCTGGCGATATCATCCTGACCGGAACTCCCGCTGGAGTCAGTAGAATCATCTCAGGTGATCATCTGGAAGGGACCATTGAAGAGGTTGGGTCTTTACAGGTTTCCGTGGCATGAAACCGAGAATTGCACTGGTTGGTCCAGGCCGTGTTGGCTGTGCTGTCAGTAAGCGGTTACACGAAGCAGGCTATCCGATCACCTCTGTTATCAGCCGGAACATGGAGAGGGCCACCGAAGCCTGTTCTTATATCGGTTGTTCAACAACTGTGGCATCGGTACAACTGGCTGACCTGGCATCGGCTCAGATCATCCTTCTCGCCGTGCCTGACGATCAAATTCGCAGATTAGCAGTGCAGATTCAAACAACAAGTCAACTTTCCAAGACAACAATGCTGACCCATTTTAGCGGCCTCCACCCGGCTAAAATTATGGACCATCAATCGTCACCACAGCCGTTGCTGTCACTCCATCCACTGCTCCCTTTCGCCAACCGGGAAAAAGCATATATCGACCTTTACGGTTGTCCCTGTGCGCTGGAGAGTGACGCCCCAGA
>CAZGKZ010000086.1:0-3011 GCA_964526315.1 uncultured Geobacteraceae bacterium | reverse complement strand
GGACAATGCTCCTGAGCTGTTGCAGCTTTACCGAGAAGTTGGTGCTGTAACTACGGAGATCAGTAAAAATTCCGGCCGCCTCGATGCTGAAATTGCCACTGACATGCAAACCCTTCTCGGCGCAAAACTAGAAGATTCGAACAACTGTTAAGTGAGTATACGCTAAAGTGAAATAAATAATTAAATTTATTTATTTTATATTGTTTTTAAAGTAGAATTTCTAACGAAAATCTACGTACCTCAGATTAACTGGATTGTCGTAAGTTTCTCTTGTTAGTTACAGCAATCGTTAACAGAAAGGATCTCGATAGATATGCAACATATCTATCTAAAAAATAAAAGTTATTCTGTCGACAACCTCCCTTCAGAGCCAAGTCTTTTAGTTGAGTTATTGGACTTATGCCATAATGACAGTGCTAACTTTGAAATGTTTTCAACGGCAATAAGAAAAGATGTCGGATTAACTGCCAAAATTTTACAAGTTGCAAATTCTCCAGCTTACCGCCAATGGAATAAAATAACTGATATCCGCAGAATGCTGATTGTTCTGGGGATGACCAATATAAAAAATATCGTCACAACCTGTGCTATACAACAATTCTTTGCTAATTTTACTAAGGATTTTAACCGTCACGTTCAGTTTATCTGGTTACGGGGACTGGTTTGTGCCAACCTGTCCGAGAGAATTGCCAAGCTTATCGGCTACGAGAAACCCGGGGAAGCATTCCTGGCGGGGTTGCTTCATCAAATCGGCATGCTGTTGTTATTACTCAACCGTGAAAAAGATTATCTCCCAATCCTAGACCGTTACTATAGTGAAACAGAGAATTTTCTCTCTCTTGAGCAGGAACGATTTCAGGTTGACCACTGCGAATTAGGAACAGCACTCATTGAGAGTTGGAAGCTTGATTCTTTTATTGCTGATGCCGTCCAGTTTCAACATGCGCATGTTGATGAATTGCTTAGCTCTCCGGTTCTGTTAAAAATTCTTGCGGTTGCCAGTTCCCTGAGTGCAAAAAATAATGCTCGCGATGATCGTAACAATCTTCAAAAAGCTGGCCTTCTTTTTGGCATAACCGAAGATATCATTCTGGATTGCCTCACTCTTGCGGTCGATAGAAGCAAACAGATGATTTCTGACCTTGGGTTCAGCGGTCGATTCTATATGGAGAAAAACGAAGAAGAGGCTTTTAATCTCTCCCACCATGAAGAGAGCAAAGAAAAACTGGCCGAAAAAGTTAAAAATATCGCCTTGAGCAGCACCATTGGTAAAAGTGAGAAGATTGAACTTATTGAGTTCACCAAAGAGATTAGAGTCAGCTTTAGTACCCTCTTCAACCAGAATCAACTGTTCTTTTTCAAAATCAATGAAAATCGATCCACTCTGTCAGCAATCAATGATCTGGAAATAAACCAGCTTGATGAAATAAGCTTTAAGGTTGGAGATAAAAACAGCCTGCTAGTTAAGACATTTGAGGAGAGAGAGAGCAGCATAAGTCTCACTGAGAAATGCTCTATTGCTGATAAACAAGTTATCAGACTGCTTAATGCAGAAGGGGCTTATTTTATTCCTGTTTATTATAAAACTACGGGAATCGGGGTGTTGGTCATCGGGACAAACAACGAGGAATGGCCAACCTTGCAGGGTAAAATTCCATTATTAAAATTATTAAGTCAGGAGATGGCCAGTAAATATTTTGCATTAAACAAAGAGGGTTCCCGAACGGCAGGTATGACCCTTGTTGATTTCAAAAAAGTAGCTCACGAAGTCAGTAACCCCCTGACAATCATCAATAACTATCTCTACATGCTGGGGAAAAAGATTGACAGTGACCACCCGGCTCAGGAGGAAATCAAATTTATCGGCGAAGAAATTGAACGTGTCGGTCATATTTTACTCCATGCAAAAGATCCGGAAGCTCCGATCAAGACAAAATACAAACAGGTCAATGTCAACAAATTGCTGACTGAATTGGATACGCTATTTAGAGGCTCGCTCTATAAAACCAAGCGAATAGAATCAACCCTCCTTCTGGATAAACAGATCCCGACTCTCCATTGTCCAAAAGATAAATTAAAGCAGATACTCATTAATATTATTAAAAATGGTGTTGAAGCGATGGCAGAAGATAATACGATCAAGATCACCACGAGAGATAATATCTACCAAAACAGTCGGCAATACATCGAAATATCCATTCAGGACAGTGGCCCTGGGATTGATCCCGAAATTTTAAGAAACCTGTTCAAACCAGTCACCAGTACAAAAGAGGGCCATTCCGGATTGGGACTGTCAATCGTTAACACATTGGTTCAGGAAATATCAGGAAATATCACTTGCTATTCCAGCCAAAATCAGGGTACTGAATTTAAAATTTTAATTCCCCGCAAACAAGAAGAGAGTGAGAATGATCTGAAATGATGGATATCGGTCATTTCAATAAAATCAAAAGCCGTCATTCAACAATGGACAAATTCAAAATACTTATTGTTGATGACGATTCAACTGTAGCAAGTAGTATTAAGTCGGTGCTTACGCTTGAAGGGCTGAACTCCCATTCAGTCTCCAGTGGACGTGAAGCATTAAAAGAGTTGTACAAAAAAAACTACGAATTGGTTCTGCTTGACCTGAACATGCCGGATATGGATGGCGAAGAGGTTCTAGATCTGATCAATAGTAGCAATATTGATACAAATGTTATCGTTGTCAGCGGTGAATCCGAAATAAAAAAAGCGATTCATGTCTTAAAAAATGGGGCAAGAGATTTCATCAGAAAACCCTACTCTCCAGATGAGCTACTATTTTCAATCAAAAATGTACTGGAAAAAATTCTCCTTGAACGGGAAAACCGGGAGATGATTGATAAGCTTGAAGAATCGGAGGCTCTACACCGGTTTATTGTCCACAACTCACCTGATTTACTCTACATGTTGGACAGTACCGGACATTTTGTTTTTATTAATAAAAACACCATTAAATTACTTGGTTACAGCAGAAAAGAGATCATCGG
>CAZGKZ010000085.1:0-5252 GCA_964526315.1 uncultured Geobacteraceae bacterium | reverse complement strand
ACTGCAGAACTGGCAAAAACATTTTTTGCCGGTCGTTGTGATGTGCTGACCTCCGATGCTTCCCAATTAGCAGCAACTCGTGCTATCGCTGCTGACCCTAAAGGTTACATCATCCTCCCTGAGATTATTTCCAAAGAGCCTTTGGCACCAGCCGTACGCCATGGTGATGACCAGTTCAGAGATATCGTTGACTTTACAGTTCTGGCAATGATCAATGCTGAAGAGCTCGGCATTACTTCAAAAAATGTTGATAAAATGCTCAAGAGCAAAAACCCAGTCATCCAGCGTTTCCTCGGTGTAACCCCGGGTAATGGAAAAGCTCTCGGACTGGACGAAAAATGGGCCTATAACATCATCAAGCAAGTTGGTAACTATGGTGAAGTTTTTGAACGCAACGTGGGTGTCAACACCTCTCTTGGTCTTGAGCGCGGTCTTAATGCCCTCTGGACTAATGGTGGACTCATGTATTCCCCTCCATTCAAATAAACGTATTTTAGTTTGATTTTCTGCCGCCGAAACTTTCTAGTTTCGGCGGCGTCATCTTTTCTTTCTCGGGAACAATACTTTGAAGCTCAAAGACAATCCAACACCGGCAAAACCGATTGAAGCCGCTGTCCCTTTCTGGCGTGACGCAGGAAAACGGGCAATCGGAGTACAAATTATTGCCCTCTTTATTGTCAGTGGGGTTAGTTACTACCTGTTCAGTAACACTCAAGCCAACCTGGCTCGCCAATCGATTGCAACCGGTTTCGGTTTTCTGGGCAAAGAAGCCTCTTTTGAAATTGGTGAGTCGCTAATCCACTATTCGGCTGCCGATAGCTATGCCAAAGCCCTACTAGTTGGAGTTCTCAACACTCTACAAGTTGCTTTTATCGGTATCATTCTGACCACAATACTTGGCAGCATTGTCGGTATTGCGCGACTCTCATCAAACTGGCTCCTTTCAAAAGTAGCTGGAGCATTTATTGAAGTGATGCAGAACATCCCAGTTCTGCTGCAATTGTTTTTCTGGTATGCCATTTTCTATGAATCCTTCCCCCCACCACGTCAGGCATTGACCCCGATCAACGGCATTGTCATCTGTAACCGGGGATTTATTTTTGCGATACCCGAGGCCCATAGTGCCTACCCGGCAATGGGCTTGATGTTCCTTGTCGTATTGATCGGTGGGTGGTTTATGAATCGCTGGGGACATCGACGCCAGGAATTGACCGGTCAAGCTTTTCCCGCGGGACGGATCACGATCGCCATGGGCATCATTCTTCCGCTCCTGATCTGGGCCCTCTATGGGGCACCAACCGCGATGAACATGCCGGAACTCCGTGGTTTCAATTTTCAGGGAGGGGTGACATTAAGCCCCGAATTCATGGCTTTGTTATTAGGCCTGATTCTCTACACCTCAGCCTTTGTTGCTGAAATTGTTCGTGCCGGGATTCAATCGATCAATCGGGGGCAGATTGAAGCGGCCAAAGCTATTGGGCTACGATCTGGACAGGTTCTACAGTTAGTGATATTCCCCCAGGCGTTGCGCGTGATCATTCCACCGCTCACCAGTCAGATGCTTAACCTGACCAAAAACAGTTCCCTTGCTGTTGCCATCGGCTACGCAGATTTTGTTGCCGTTGCCAACACCACGATCAATCAGACCGGCCAAGCGATTGAAGGAGTTGCAATGATCATGGTCGTCTACCTGGTCTTTAGCCTCTCGACGTCTCTATTCATGAACTGGTACAACAAACATATGGCCCTGGTGGAGAGATAAAAATGACTGAAGCAACCACGGCTAAAAGAGCACAGCTAAAACCACCGATCACCAATGTCGGAGTGATTGGCTGGCTGAAAACTAACCTTTTCAGCAGCTGGTACAATTCGCTCCTGACCGTTCTTATGTTAGGAATGCTCGCATTATTCCTTCCACCACTGATCAAGTGGACTTTCATCGATAGTCTCTGGAACAGTTCAGCCGAGGCCTGCCGAAATATTGACGGCGCTTGCTGGTCAGTTATCCCGCACAACTTCAGATTTATCATCTTGGGATTTTTTCCTGAGGGGCAAGCATGGCGGCCGATTCTCGCTATGGCATTACTCCTGGGCCTGGTGATCTACTCTAAAGATCGCTCACGCTGGAAGAAGTCTCTTGCCTGGCTCTGGCTAACCAATCTGATCGTTATGGGAACACTGATGTATGGCGGAATCCTGGGAATGCCGGTGGTTGAAACATCACAGTGGAGTGGTTTGCCACTCACCCTGGTACTCTCTTTCTTCGGGATGGTGGTTGCCTATCCATTGGGAATATTTCTGGCCCTTGGACGGCGTTCAAAGATGCCGGCAATCAAAACCCTATGCGTTGTCTATATCGAGATGATCCGTGGTGTCCCATTGATCAGCTTGCTGTTCATGTCCTCAATTATGTTTCCGCTATTTCTCCCTGAAGGGGTGACAATTGATAAGGTTCTGCGGGCACTGATTGCAATTATCCTGTTTACCGCTGCCTATATTGCTGAAGTTGTCCGGGGCGGTTTACAAGCTATGCCAAGAGGGCAATATGAGGCTGCCGATTCACTGGGCTTAACCTATGGACACACGATGCGCCTGGTCATTTTGCCTCAGGCTCTGAAAATCGTTATTCCGCCATCGGTTGGCGTCCTCCTTTCGGTCTTTAAAGACACATCTCTGGTGGTCATCATTGCCCTGTATGATGTACTAAAAACCACCATGGTCACCCTGTCCAACCCCGAGTGGGCCGGCTACTCAAAAGAATCCTATATTTTTCTGGCACTCCTCTATTTTGCGTTCTGTTACGCCATGTCAAGCTACAGCCGCAGATTGGAAAAAGAACTACATACCGGACATTAATTTATGTCCACAACAAGTGAGATTGTTATGAACGATTCACCAAAAAATATCAGCCCTGAAACTGCAGTCAAACCAATCATCGAGATCAATGGAATGCATAAATGGTATGGAGATTTCCATGTTCTCAGTGACATCAATCTACACGTGCAACCTCAGGAGCGGATCGTTATCTGTGGTCCGTCGGGTTCTGGCAAATCGACTTTGATCCGCTGTATCAACCGCTTGGAAGAGCACCAGCGTGGTCAGATCATTGTTAACGGCACCGAACTTTCCAACGATATTAAAAATATTGAAAAAGTCCGGGCTGAGGTGGGAATGGTGTTCCAGCACTTCAACCTGTTTCCCCATTTAACAATTATTGACAATCTCACTCTCGGCCCGATCTGGGTTCGCAAAACGCCCAAAAAAGAGGCCGAAGAGGCCGCCATGATGTATCTGGAAAAGGTGCAGATTGCAGAACAGGCCAAAAAATTCCCCGGTCAACTTTCCGGTGGACAGCAACAACGGGTTGCCATCGCCCGCAGTCTCTGTATGAATCCTGAGGTGATGCTCTTTGACGAACCAACTTCAGCTCTTGACCCAGAAATGATCAAGGAAGTTCTCGATGTCATGATTGATCTGGCAGAAGAGGGAATGACAATGCTGGTCGTGACCCACGAGATGGGCTTTGCTAAAAGCGTTGCCGACCGGGTGATGTTTATGGATGATGGTGAAATCGTGGAACAGAACAGCCCGGATGTGTTCTTTGATAATCCGCAACATGAACGCACCAAGCTGTTCTTAAGTCAAATTCTCTAACTCCTTTCCACAACTGACAGTATTAATGGTCAGCAAAGTATTGAGCTGCTCCCGGATGGAGTTCTATTCCGGGGGCACTTTTTTTTGCAGTCTCCACTGAAAATAGTGCCAATGCTGGATGGGCGGCAGCCAATTGTTTTCGGTTTTCGTTAAGGGCTGCAACTATTTTAGAGACGGTTTCGTTATCCAAATCAACAGAAGCAACCACCAGAGTGCGGGTACCAAAGGTGATAACCTTTTCGGGGTGGGAGGGATAAGTCCCGGCAGCAATATCCATTTTCCAGAATTCCGGATGCTCCGTAAGCAGACCATCAATATCCTTATCATCCATATTCAACAGGTCACCATTGCAGGTTTTGAGTAATCGCCGGAGAGAAAAATCGGGGTGTTGGCCGATATAGACCATCGCCTGTATCGTCCCATAGCAAAAGGCCTTGCTATCCTGTGATTTAATCGGTGGTAGAACTCCGACCAGACTGAAATCTTTCCTTGACCAACCCTTTGCCTGTAAAATTGTTTCTACCGCCCGATCCTGAAGTGATTGAGGATTTCCAGCATTGATCCGTTTCCCCTTTAGATCATCCAAAGAGGCGATGCCAGCATCTTTACGAACAATCAGAGCAATCGGCACATCATATAACGGAGCAAGAACCCGTAAATTTTCATAACCGATATCCAGATATTTAAAATTGGCAGTTTTGTTGATGGCATCATACAGGACCTGTGAATTGACCAGACTGATATCTAACGACCCACCCTGAAGATTAGTCAAGTTAGCAACATCATCAACCATCGGAACCTGTTGACAATTCACATCGTCAACCTGAGTATTAATTATCCGACAGAGCAACCGCCCGCTAAAGTAGGAAAATGAACCGGGAGCCTCCGTCCCTAACCGGATATCAAAAGCCTGAGCGGCGAAAGGAGACAAACAAATACTCATCACCAGCAGAATCGCGGTTAATATGATTCGCTTGTGAAACAACTTTGTCCAGATAACCCGATTACAATTGGCGTTCAGCATATCAACCTCCATTCATCAAAACGATGCACAACAATACTCCCCCGGGAAGATGTAGAAAAAGTATAGCAATCTTTTAGAAAGTTTCTACCGTCTCGGTAAAAATATCATCGCAAACCGGAGATTTTCCAAAACATCATGGCCAATAAATTGAAGTGATTGAAATATGTGGGGGTAAATGATAAAAATGATCTGATTTTTAGTCACAAATAAAACTCTTGTCGCTCCCCGTCACAAACCCTTTTCCGTTGCAAAAGGAGTCTATGATCGTGACAGAAAAAAAACGGCTACTTGTGGCAGATGCGAAAGTCCTCGACCTGGCAACACTCATCGGGACGTTAAAAGATAACTATCATATTGTTGTTGCGAAAAATGGAGCTGAAGTTTTCAAGCAACTGAAAAAAAACCGGATTGATATGATTCTTCTCGATACCCGTTTTTCTGATATGGATGGTTTTGAGATCTGTCAGAAAATCAAATCCGATAAGCAAACCAGTGAAATTCCGGTCATTTTTATTACGGCTCAAAGTTCTGTCAGTGATGAAGAGAAAGGATTTGCAGCCGGGGCAGTGGATTA
>CAZGKZ010000084.1:0-5253 GCA_964526315.1 uncultured Geobacteraceae bacterium | reverse complement strand
TCTATTTCAATTCGAAGGCCACTTTGAGTACCACCTGATACTCGTTAACCTTGCCATCTTCCCCAATATGGCCTCGAACATTTTCAACCTCAAACCACGAAAGCTTCTCCAGAGACTGTTGTGCCTTGGTGATCGCCTGCTGGATTGCGTCCTCAATCCCCACATCAGAAATACCAATAATTTCAACTTTTTTGTACGTCCTGCCCCGACCGTAAGTCATTGTAACCTCCGTTTCCGCGTTATTTTGAAAGTCTCCACCTACCTAAAGGTTAGCACCTCGATCTACTTTGTAAACATCTGAACGATAAGTTTGTGATGAAAAATTTGTTGGTCGGTTATAAATAGTCTGTTACACAAGATGACTGGATCTATTCCGTTGGCTTAAAGAAAATCTGGATGAAATGACCTCCTTCAGCTATGATGGCACTCTTTAAATCAGTCCGATGAGGTTATGATGTCAGAAGAAAAATCCCCCTGGATGTGTCACGTATGTGATGGTTATTTTACCGTCGGCGAAGGAATCGTCTGTGATGAATGTTTTATGCTGACTTGCAATGAGCACATCACAACGGCAACAATCCTGAATGAAGCATCGGGGCTGTATGAGCTGAAAAAGATCTGCGTTGAATGCCAGTTCAAGAAAACGCTGAACCAGTAACGTCTATTGTGGGAAAGAATCATGGGAAGTTCAAATCATCGTCTTGTCTATTCTGATAACATTGGCCCAACCTGCCCTAAATGTGGCCAGAGGTTGCAAAAATGTCGTTGTCATAAATCCAGCGAGAAACTAACGCCAAAAGATGGGATCATTCGGATTCAGCGTGAGACAAAGGGGAGAAAAGGGAAAGGTGTCACCCTGATTACCGGAATTCCTCTAGCAGGTGATGAGTTAAAAGTACTGGCTAAAACCCTGAAACAAAAATGTGGTACCGGAGGAACAATCAAAAATGGGGTGATTGAAATCCAGGGAGATCATCGCGATCTGCTGTTGGGGTTATTGCAGGAGAAAGGGTGGCAGGTTAAAAAAGCCGGGGGTTGATCGAGATTTTGTTTTGAGTATGGGAAATTGCGGGAGATCAAACGATCCTTACACAGTTTTTCCCGGCACTTTTGGCAGCATAAACACCGAGATCTGCTGCTTTGATTAACTCTTCAAGGTTTTTCATAGAATCAGTTTTAACCGCAACACCAATGCTGATACTTCCATGCCATACCCCATCAGCAACTTTAACGGTCATCTGTGAAATCTTGGCATGAACGATATTTGCAATATTCATTGCACCTTCTTCATTTGTATCTGGACAAATAATGAAAAATTCATCACCACCCAAACGACACACAATATCATCTGTCCGTACGATGTCCTTCAGTTCAGTTGCCAATTGACATAAAACAACATCGCCAGCATCGTGACCGTAACTATCATTGACTTTTTTAAAACCGTCAGCATCAATCATCATGCACGCTAAAGGGAGGTTGTTTTCAATAGATTCACCCCATAACCGTTTTAAGTTTTGCATTGCATAACGACGATTCGACAACCCGGTCAAAACATCTGTCAAAGCCAATTCACCCAACTTTTGGTTAGCTTTGGAGAGAGCGAGTGTTTTTCCCAACAGGACTCGATAGGAATAATAGATAAGCAGGCTGACAATCAGCCATAAACCCACATGTTTGACCCAGAGAGACCTCAAGTTCCCCTTCACCAGATTGTCCAGTACCGCCATGGGAACTGATTGACTGATTCCCCCGCGAATTTGGCCAAGCTTATACCCTTGTTGCTGGTGGCATTTGAGGCAGCCCTGCTCTGTAATCAGTGGCCTCATCCACCGGAGATAATTTTGCCCATTCATCTCTTCAATTGAGCTGACCTCCTTGGTCCCCCGTTCAAAGCGTTCCAATGCTTCTCTTTCCCACAAATCGGGCTTGTTTTCCGGACGGATTGGATTCAGGCTGGTGATATGGCCCTGAATTCCATTTTCTTTTTGACCGATTTCATGAACCTGCCGAGTCATATAGGCAGGGTTAATCATTGTGAGTTTGTTTCCCAGCGGAGTTGATATATCTCGTTCGGCAACATGTAAATATGGGTTTGGAGTGGTTAGAGCAGATTGTTTAGCGTACACTCCCCCCTGAGCAGCATTCCAGCGACGATACAGAATATCTTTGTTAAAAGACGAACGGGCAATTGTCGTTCCGATGTCTATAAGATGTTTCGTATTCAGTCGGTAATTAGCATACAGGGAGAGGGAGATTACGATGGTCCAGAGAATGAGCGCAGTAATGGCATATTTTCCTAAACTGATATTCTGATCTTTCGTCATATTTACAATGCCATCTTTTTTCAATCTTCATAGTCAAAACACCCCGGCAACTTCACCGGGAACAATGACAATTCGTTCAGAATTTCCCAAATTTCTGATCATCCAGAGCAATTTGTGGTGGATTTAGATTTTCTTGGGTGTTTGCATTCAAACACTAAGGATAATTAATGTCAATTAATTTTTAGTCGATGCTAATAATAAACTACGGTTTGATGGATGCTGATGTTAGCATCAAGGTTGTTTTAAATGAGGGATTAAGTTCTCGAGATGGAAGGACAACATCTACGAATGAAGTACTCTGTCGCGAAGATAGGATCTTCATCATGTTTCGTCACGCTGACCTCCAGTCAGCTTTTGCTCAAAGAGAGTGGGAATTAAACCTGTAGAGATTAAACTATTTTTACCGGCGCAAACCCACCTCCCACAGTTGTCAAATTAGTCACCTGCCCTTGATACAGCCGTGCTCCCACTCCGAGGAGGTGATCACGATAAACAAACAGACGTAAATCAACTTTAAACTTTTCGCCTTCAGGAGAGATTTCCACTGAAGGGGCAACCACCTTCTGCACCAGAGTTGTTTCGGGATCTAGATCGGCAAAACGTTGCCTGGTGATCCCCTTTCCCATCAAGACACCCCGGCCACCAAATCTGGCGACTGGCTTGAATATAAGTTTTTTACGCTGCGACCAGACGTCATCCCGATTTTGTTCTGCCAGCAAAAAGCTGGGGGGAACCATTTCCAGTAATAATTGTTGCTCAGAAATGGATAAGTGGAGAGATGCCAAAGACTCAGGATCGGACCAGAGGACCATTCGCCGTTTGTCGGCCAGCAGACCATAAGCAAAAGGGTTCGGGGAAAGGCACACCAGGCCGGAAAGGTAGGCCTGTTTCAGTTTTGCCATTGGCTCGGTTTCAAAGTAAAAATCACAGTGTCGATTATAGATAAGATCAATTTTCTCATCATTATAATAGACCCCATCCCCTCTCACTTGGAGTTGTTCTGCTGACACCGTATGAGCATCGATCCCATGTTGACACAACCAGTCACAACAACCGACCATTTCAGGAAGTAAAGGCTGGTTCTGCAAATCTTCATCAACAATAGCAACCTTCTTCAAAGGTCGAATTCCGGAGGAAAAATCGTCCCATTCCTGCAAATAACTGTTGAGTAACCGCTGCGGAAAACGATCCGACAGGTAACTTGCAGAAACCCTTCCACCCAACTGTTCACTCAACCAGGCGATATAACCACCACCTGCGTTGGTATTCACTTCGATCAATCGTGGGCCATCGGCCGTTAAATGGAAATCATAACCCATCATCAATGCAGCATGACCGGGATCGAACCGTGCAACAGCAGGAAGATCAGGAAAAACCTGATCACGATATACGTGAGATTGACTCAAGCGGAACAACAACCGGACTAACCTCAGCATCTGCCGCAGATCATGATACGGCAAATGGACAGGAACCCGACTGATAGGAAGGGGATTTTTGTTGACCATCATGTCCCCCATTTAAAAAGAGTTGATCCGCCGGATAAAGGATTTCAGCAGACCGTAGCTGCGCCGGTTGAAATCAATCGTTAAGCGGGGAAGATGTTTCAAATTGGGCTGATCCTGTTCTTCCGACAATGGAGAACTGAGACTTATTTTTCCATCAGGAACCAGAATCCCACCAAATTCATTGCTCAATATCTGCAGATGATCAGAATCGAGAACTTTATTCAGTCGGATCACCAGCTTAGCCCCGACAAAGCGGAGAGAATGATAGTTACGGTAGAAATCATCAATCATCTGTACCGCTTCCAGCGGGTCCCGGGTGATGGAAAACAACCCAAAATCCTCTCCGGAAATCAAGCCCCGTTTCAGCAAGCTATCGCGGAGAAAGTCGAACCAATCGTCCCAATAGCCATCACCATCATCAATCATCACCAATGGAATCGGGGGATTTTTTCCGGTCTGGATCAAAGTCATAATTTCCATGGTTTCATCCAATGTTCCAAATCCACCGGGAAACATAACCACCGCATCGGCTTCTTTGAGAAAAGCGACCTTGCGATTAAAAAAATATTTATAGGTGATAACTTTTTCATCCTGATCCATCACCGGATTGGTATCCTGTTCAAACGGGAGACGGATGTTGACAGCAAAAGAGTTTTCAACCCCGGCTCCTTCATTCCCCGCCCGCATAATTCCCGGACCACCACCGGTAATCACCATATAGTTTCGCTCGGCCAACATTCTGGTGAATTCTACACATTTCCTGTAAATCGGTGCATCTGAGGGAGTTCTGGCGCTGCCAAATACGGTCACTTTTTTTCGATCCCGATACGGGGCAAAAACCTTATTGGTATAGCGCATCTCTTTCATCGTTGTACAAATCAGTTTCTGATCTGCCAGATAATCATTCTCCTGTCCGGATTTCAGGGCACCGATGATCATTTCCCGGATCATTTTCGGATGATAGACGTTGCATTTATCCATTATCAGATCAATAAGATCATCAATTTCACCGTTACACCGATCAAAACTCAACGACATTTCAAACTCCTCCAAAAGGCAGCAAAATAAGGCTGAAGACTGTCAGGCTGAAGGTTCTGAATCTATAATAACCTAGAGGCGACTGCCTTCTTGTCCCCCGTAAAAAAAAAGCGACAGCGTGATGATATCACACTGCCGCAATAAAAGTGGCCAAAGAAGTCCGTAAGCCGGGTTCTGTTCCCCACTGCAGTTACCCGCAACAGGGCGATGATCATTCATCTAGGACCGCTGTTGCCAACGGTCTCAAGCAGCCAGACCCGGGAACCTCGAGCGGACAGCTCTCAAACGTTCCTCTATTCGACCTTGCTCCGGATGGGGTTTACCGAGCTTCCGACGTCACCGCCAGAACTGGTGAGCTTTTACCTCACCCTTTCACCCTTACCCTC
>CAZGKZ010000083.1:0-5254 GCA_964526315.1 uncultured Geobacteraceae bacterium | reverse complement strand
TGGATGGAGCATGGACGGGCTTTAGAGGCGAGGTATTTTGGCCCTAAAGAGATCTATGATTTGCTGGCAAAACAGCAAGTTTATAAGCCGCCGGTCACTTTTCTGGAATATGCTGGTTTATAGCAAGGGGATATTTCTAACTTATTGATATCTAAAAATCTGGCGCTGCGTTAGCGACAGGGTCGAAATCGATCGTGCGCAGTGCTTTTGTTCAGATTGGTTCGTGTCCTGTAAGGCAGAACATTCACACAACTTTACATTATCTATACACATCTTATCTCCCTCCTTGAATTCTTTATTATATTGTCAAATCACCAATGCCGGGCGAACTCTCTAACTGGAACCTGTTCATTGACTCTCTTTCTTATGTCATGAACAGGGAGTGCAGATGAAAATGATTTTCATTCACAGCATATGCCAACCTGTTGTAGGATATAGAGTCTTACCCTCTTCCCAACTTTCAATGTGGGATTAATAAGCAGGCGGTTTTGGGCTTTCAAGAAAGTGAGGACAGATTATGTCCGTAGTCGTTGCAAAACAGTTAGTTAAAACCTATGTCACCGGCGACATCAAGGTTGAGGCAATTCGCGCAGTCAATTTTTCTGTCGAACCAGCCTCTTTTGTCTCGTTTATTGGTCCTTCGGGAAGCGGCAAAACAACGCTACTGAATATGATCGGCTGCCTCGATCCTCCTACAGCAGGGCAACTACAGGTTGTTGGGCAGGACATCACTAGCCTGAGCCGTCAGGACGCAGCTCGGTTCCGGGGTGAACATATCGGTTTTGTGTTTCAGGATTTCAATCTGATTCCGGTGTTAACGGTCTTTGAAAATGTCGAATATCCATTACAGATGGTGCAAAGTTGGCCCAGGGAAAAACGTAAAACCCGGGTTTTGGAGATGCTGGACGCGGTCGGGATGGCCAATCAGGCACATAAATATCCCAGTCAAATTTCTGGGGGACAGAAGCAGCGGGTTGCCGTTGCCAGAGCCCTGGTGACCAATGCCAAGTTGGTTCTAGCCGACGAACCAACCGCTAATCTCGATAAGAAAACTGCAAACATGGTTATCAACCTGATGAAGCAGATGCGCGATGAGTTCAAGACAACCTTTATTTTTTCCACTCACGATCCGCGTATTGTTGATAACGTTGAAATCACCTTTGCCCTCGATGACGGCACATTGCAAAAACTTGAAAAGTCGGCGGGAGGTGACCATGTTTAATATTTTTCAACTTGCCGCGAGGAATCTATTCCGTTACAAGCGGCGGACCTTGCTGACTTCCACGCTGATCACCTTGGGGGTGGTATCAGTATTGCTGTTTATTTCCATCTCTGGTTCCTTCAAAGCGTTGATGGTCGGGCAGATCACCGATTCGATGCTCGGCCATATCCAGATTCACAAAAAAGGCTACCTGGCATCAATTGACAGTTTGCCGCTGAACCGCAACCTGACCGGCAAGCAAATTGACAAAGTTGTACAAATTCTGGCTGAGGAAGATGCGGTTGAAGCCTACTCCATGCGGATCAAACTGGGAGCAATGTTCAGCAATTTCACCGAAACAACTAATGTCCGCTTGAATGCAGTGACTCCGGCAGATGAGATGAAGACGGTTCCTTTACTGGCTGATCGTATCCTGGAAGGAGAGAAAAAGGATCTGATCAAACCGGGGGAGATCCTGATTCCAGAACTGATTGCTAAAGGGATGAAGGTGAAAGTTGGTGACGGTATTGTTCTGGTAGCCAACAATAAGGATGGCTCAGTCAACGGCCAGAACTTTATGGTGCGTGGAATTCTGGAAGGGATCTCTGGCCCGGGCGGACGTGACGGCATGATTCATATTGTCGATGCCAAAACCCTGCTGCGGATCAATGCTGCAGAGATCAGTGAAATTGCAATTCGCCTGAAAGATATAGACAATCTCCCTGCGGTCTTTGCCAGTTTACAGAAAAAACTTGGATCTATAAAAAATCAACAGGGGATGCCGATCTTTGAGGTGCATACCTGGGAAAAGATCTCCCCCTTCTTCAATATTGCGAAGATGATCGACCTGATGACCTTCTTCATCAAAATCATGCTGGTAGCCATCGTGCTGGTCAGTATCATGAATGTGATGATCATGGCCGTTTACGAACGAATCAATGAGATTGGTACCATCTCCGCTATTGGGACGCTGCCAAATAAAATTATGGCTCTCTTTGTCGTAGAGGGTTTTCTGATGGGTATTCTGGGGACCACTGTCGGTACTGCAATCAGTCTGATCAGTATTGCGGTTATGAATGCGACACAGATCAGCTTCGATTTCGGTCGCCAGACCGGGTTGCTCCTCTCGCCGACAATCGGAACTACAGATGTGATTATGGTTGTGGTGATTGTCATCGTGATTGCCGTTCTTGCCAGCTTACAGCCAGCCTGGAAAGCAGCCAGGATGGATCCGATTACCGCGTTGAAACATGTTTAAAAGCTAGACCGACAACCTGTAAACAGGAGAATTAAGATGTGTTGTAAAAATATCAGACTATACTTTCTCGTGGTTTTTTTCGGCTTATTCATGGCTATAAGCGCGAATTCTGCAGAGAATATTGCCTCAATCGCCGTCGCAGCCAATAATCCAGAAGCAAAGGCAACGATCAGCGGAAAATCAGGGAGAGCAGCCTACTTTCTTTTCTTTGATAATAGCGGGAATTTTCTGGATGCAGAGAAAAATCCTTTTGCTGGTGTTCCCGGCGGGGCCGGACCAAAAGTGGCTGGTTTTCTCTCTGATAAGGGAGTTTCTTTGGTTGTAGCCGGAAAATTTGGAACCAAGATGGAACGAGCCTTGAGCTCGTACAAAATAAAATCTATTTCGCAAACAGGAGTTGCCCATGAGGTTGTTCAAGCGATCACCCAGGAAAAATAAGATCATTATTGTTCTGCTATCAGTTTTACTGGGTGCTTCCACTATGGCTCAAGCCATTGATGGCACAGATATTCTGCTGCAGGTGGATAAAAACTTGAATCCGGAATCTTACGAGATGTACCGCAAGTTGATCAATATTGAACCGGACGGCACCAGAAAAGAATTTGTCCTCTACTCGGTAAAAAAGGGGCAAGATAAGATGGTCGCCCTGTTCCTTTCTCCCGCTAGTGAAAAAGGGCGTTCTACCCTGCGCCTGAATGACAACATGTGGCTCTACATTCCGAATGTCGGTAGGCCTATTCGAATTACCAGTCTACAGTCAGTGGTCGGCGGGGTGTTTAATAATTCCGATATCCTGCGCCTTGATTACAGTGCCGAATATGATGTGGAAAATATTGCTGAAGAGGGTGATCTTTATCTTCTTGATCTCAAAGCAAAGTCAAATACTATTGCTTATGACAGTTTGAAAATGTGGGTAGATAAGAAAGCGCTGGTTCCGACGACTATCGAGTGCTTTGCCTCCAGTGGTATGCTGATCAAAACCCTCTATTACAAGAACCCAAAAGATTTTGGCAACGGTATCGTGCGACCATCGGTGCTGGAAACTGACAGTCCACTTTACAAAGGTTATAAATCGGTCATGATCTACGCCAAAATCAATAAAAAAGCGCTGGCGGACGAGGTTTTTTCTCTCAACCATCTGTCACGGGTTGATGAGTTGCGTTAGTTCTTGCCCGGAAACGGCTGATTTCCGAATCAGAATCGCCGCTAATTGATTTGTCCTGAGAGGGTCAAATACTTATGAATTATTTATGAATTTGGCGCAAAAAATAGTTATTCTGATCTGTCTATCCGTCCTTTTAGTTATGGAGTTGTCTATTCCTTCAGTCAGCCCGGCTGAGGACTATAGCTTCGATCTGGATGAGTTTGAGAAGAAGAGTTTCTCTTGGGGTGGCTATGCCGAGCTGAAATGGGATCATAACTGGATTAATCAGGATGGAACTTTTGGACGACTGGAATTCTACGACAACCCACGCTCAAATCTGGACCGGCTGACTTCGACTGTTCAATTAGAAGGTAACTACAACATGGGAAAAGTTGATTTTAACTGGTTACTACAAGGTTCTGCACAAAAAGATCAGGTCGATTCTGAGCAGGACCTGGATATTTTTTCTGCGTACGCCAGTATCAAACCAGCCCCTGCAGTCACCCTTGAACTAGGCAAAAAACCCTTCAAATGGGGAAAAGGATACGCCTGGAACCCAGTTGGTTTTATTAATCGCCCGAAAGATCCATACAACCCGGAAGATGCCCTTGAAGGCTACACCGTCATCGGAGTTGACTTGATCAAGAGCCTCCCCAGAAGACTACAGACACTGGCGTTAACCGGAGTTCTTCTACCGGTTTATGAGGATATCAACGATGATTTCGGAGAACAGGACCATATTAATTTAGCCGTTAAGCTCTATCTTCTCTATCGGGATACCGATATCGATTTTATCTTCTTTACCGGCGACAGTCGTTCGACAAGGTACGGGATCGATTTCTCAAGAAATTTGGCATCCAATTTTGAAATCCACGGAGAAGTTGCCTATATCACTGAGCAGAGAGTCAAGACTCTCAACAGTTCCGGAATCCTTGAAAGTCACGAAACCTCTATCACCAGTTACATGCTGGGACTGCGCTATTTAACAGAAAATGACATGACCACCATCCTTGAGTTCTACCATAATGGTGCAGGCTACTCCGAGAATGAAATGGATCAGTTTTATCAACTGGTCAACGATGCAAACAGACAATATAACCACACAGGTGATGATAGTCTCTTCCAACAAGCGAACACCGTTAGTGACAGCGGGTACGGAAAACCTCAGTCTGGCCGAAACTACATTTATGCCAAAGTGACACAGAAAGATCCGTTTGATCTGCTCTATTTGACCCCCGGAATAACCACCATTATCAATCTTGACGATCAAAGTTATTCATTGCTCCCCGAAGTGGTTTATACCGGTTTTACCAACTGGGAATTGAGGCTGCGCTATGGACAATTTAGTGGTGGAAGGTCTACAGAATATGGTGAAAAACTCAGTGAACGCAAAGTGGAGCTACGAGTTCGCTACTATTTTTAACCGGTTCAAAACATATCGAACAAAAGTTCATCCACTTTCAGGATGAGTTTTTTTATGCCTGAATAATTTATCAAGAGGTTATTTCAATTCAACAATTTTTCCCCGTTTGATTTGTAACAAGTAGAGTTGTTTGATTGCCTCACCATACAGATCGAAGCCAGTTGTGCCGGTCACTCCACGATGGTTATTTAAATCATCAAGCCTCCTGCGCAAATCATCACGATTTTT
>CAZGKZ010000082.1:0-5256 GCA_964526315.1 uncultured Geobacteraceae bacterium | reverse complement strand
GTGCCTTACCGCTTGGCCACGCCCCAATAAATGAGATGGATTTTTTAACAAAGAACAAATCTATCGTCAAGCAAAAACGACGTAAAAAGCAGTACAGTTAATCATAAAACCGCTTTAATCGCTTCACAGAGCCTGTCCATGTTAGATGGAGTCATTCCGGCAACATTGATCCGACCAGAACCAACAATATAAATTGAATACTCCTCACGCAACCGATCGACTTGCTCTTTAGTCAATCCTGAAAAACTGAACATGCCACGTTGCTCGATGATCGAAGAAAAGTCCTGTGTGACCCCTTTTTCTTTGAGCGTTTCGACGAAGAGGTGACGCATTTCGTTAATCCGGTTACGAATATCAGCAACCTCTTCTATCCATTTGGCTTTAAGCTCTTTATCGCCCAGAACAGTCGCTACAATTTGTGCCCCGTGGGACGGAGGATTAGAGTAATTATAACGAATTCTCAGTTTAACCTGACTCATTACCGTAGCAACCTGTTCTGCATTTTCACCAACCACAGTCAATGCCCCGGTTCTTTCACGATAAAGGCCAAAGTTTTTTGAAAAACTTGAACAGATAGCCATCTGCTTGACCTTTTTGGTCAGTTCAAGCAACCCGGCCCGGTCATCCTCAATTCCATTAGCTAGCCCCTGATAAGCAAAATCAACCAGTGGCAATACGCCCTGTTGAACTAACAGATCACCGAGTTTCCCCCATTGTTCCGGTGTGGGATCAATACCAGTTGGATTATGACAACAGCCATGCAAAAGAATGACATCACCCTTTGGAATTTTTTTAATCGACTCATACATAGCATCAAAGTCAAGACCATTAGTCTTAGGATCACGATAGGCATACTTTTTACATGTGACTCCAGCCGCAGCAAAAATGGTATTATGATTAGCCCAGGTTGGATCGCTTAGCCAAAGTGTTGAATCAGGGTGTAACGTATGCAAATAGTCGCCAGTTACACGCAGTGCGCCTGTCCCTCCCGGACATTGAGCTGTCGCAGCACGTTTCTCGATAATGATCTCATGATCTTCACCAAACATAAGCTCCTGAACCTTGGCGCAATAGAGAGGTTCACCGGTCATAGGCAGGTATCCTTTGGAACTCTCCTGCTCAACAATACGTCTCTCTGCCTCTTTTACGGTCTCAAGAACCGGGGTCTTCCCAGTAGCATCCTTATACACACCAACGGAAAGGTTAATCTTGTCAGGATTTGAATCAGCATTGAAGGCTTCGGTCAGGCCAAGAATAGGATCAGCAGGTGCCGTTTGAACATTTTTGAACATAACAAGGTAGCCTTTCATCAATTGATGTTAATTGGGCACAACGCAGAGAACTCGAAACCTCTCAATCCAACGTCTACATACCCACTATTAAATGAAAATTTCTGCTATCTTCTACCCTAAGCCACAACCCTTGTCAAACTCAAAACAAGTGCTAGAAGGTAGTAATATAAACAGAAAACTACTTGGGAATCCAACGAGCTTTAATAGCATTAATAACTACCTATTATAACTAGATTTCATATTTTCCGTTGCACTCACACAGAGAGAGAGGGTCGTTAGCTCTGGTGAAAACTAACAATTAAACAATAAGTAATGGTTAATTTGTATTGCATCGAGAAGAAAGTTAGAATATCTTGTTGAGATAAAATAGGAAGGGAACCTTATGGGAGCAGAAAAAGATCGACCTAAAGCTGACTATAGAAAAAATCTACGTACCCCTTTGATCATACAAAAGGTCCTCATTGAAGGCGACCGACCAGCCTTTTTTGGATACACTAAAAATATTAGTAAAAGTGGGATGTTTATCGCGACAACCAATCAGATTCAAGCCGGGGAACAAATAAGTCTTGAATTCCAATTGCCACCACCCCTGAAAGGGACAGCCCGCTGCCTTTGTGAAGTCATATGGAAACGACCACACGGGACCCACCTCCCCTTTGAGCCGGGAATGGGGATGAGATTTGTCGATATGCCGACTGAAATATCTGATCAACTGGATGAATGGATCAAGGAACAACTTTAAAAGAAAACCCCGACAAGTAATAACGTGTCGGGGTTTTCTTTTGCCTGCTTCAGAAGTTAATCTATCATCTGCAACGCCTGCTCAACTCGCTGCAGCGACCGTTCTTTCCCCAGTATCTGTAAAATATCATAAATTCCCGGACTGGCAGCTCCACCGGTTAGAGCAAAACGTAATGGCTGGGCAACCTTCCCGAATTTCAACTCAGTAGCAGCAAGAATTTCAGCGAAAACAGCTTCAAGTTTCTCCTCAACAAATTCATCACACTGGTTTAATTTATCAAGGATAGTTTCAAAAATAAACTGCTGATCCAATTTGAGAAATTTCTTCTTCCCTTTCTCATTGTAAACGACAGGATCGGTATAATAAAATTCTGCCCCGGCAGCCATTTCGACCAATGTCGCAGAACGTTCCTGCAGGCTTTTAACGACTTCAACCAGATCGGGACCTAATTCTATCTCGATTCCCTTTTCACTCAAAAAAGGTTTAAGCAGCTCAGCAAGACGTTGTGGATCGCCGGTTTTGATGTAGTGGCTGTTGAGCCAGAGTAATTTTTCGGGATTAAAAACCCCTGCCGACCGACCAACATTATCCAAACTGAATTTATTAATCAGATCTTCCAGACTGAAAATCTCTTCATCACCAGAAGACCAGCCCAGGCGAACCAGATAGTTAATCAGCGCCTCAGGAAGATAACCCATCTCCTGATACGCCATAACAGAGGTCGCGCCGTGCCGTTTTGATAACCGCTTTTTATCAGAGCCAAGAATCATCGGCACATGGGCAAACTCAGGAATGGGATAACTCAACGCCTGATAAAGGAGAATCTGGCGGGGAGTATTATTAATATGGTCATCACCACGGATCACCAGGTTAATTCCCATCTCTGCATCATCAATCACCACCACAAAATTATAGGTCGGTGTTCCATCAGTTCGCTGAATAATCAAGTCATCCAACTCTTCGTGACGGAAACTGATTGAGCCCTTGATCCGGTCAACAAAGGTGGTCTCTTCCCCATCTTCAGGGAGCTTAAATCTCACCACGTAGGGGGCATCGGGTTGATCAGTTCGATTCCGACAGGTTCCGTCGTATTTAGGCTTTCGCCCTTCCTGTTTAGCTTTTTCCCGTTTAGCATCAAGCTCTTCCGCCGTACAATAGCAGCGGTAGGCTTTCCCTTCATCAAGAAGCTGCTGCACTTTTTGTTTATAGAGATCAAAACGATCAGACTGATAGATCGGCCCTTCATCATACGACAAACCCAACCACTCCATCGCGTCAAGAATGGCATCAACCGATTCCTGAGTTGAACGGGCAACATCGGTATCCTCAATCCGCAGGACAAATGCCCCCTGTTCTTTCTTCGCCAGAAGATAATTAAATAGAGCAGTTCTGGCTCCACCGATATGGAGATAGCCGGTTGGACTGGGGGCAAAACGGACCCGTAAATCAGACATAAAATTTCCTTCCAAATTTAATAATCAGGACAAAGTCAGGCCGGCGTAACCAACCACTCGACGATTATCCCCATTCACCTGCCCGGAATGGGCATATCGGACCAGTTGACACGTTCTGGCACCTAAATCATAAGCGGCCTGCATCACCACAATTGTCGGCAAAACCCCGCACATACTGATGTGATTTTCTCTGACAACTCGATAAAGACGTTGTGGGTCATAAGCCGTCATCGCATCGATAGCCATAAAATCGAGCTGTTCAGAAACTTCAGCAGTGCTGAAATGGTTCATATCAGTACTGGCAAGCAGAAGAACCTCCCCCGCAGTATTCTGCACCACCCGGGCAATTTCACGACCCAATTCAAGGCAGTCAGCTAACGATAATTGACCAAGAACAATTGGCACAATCTGTAATTGTGGCTGTCTGCGTAACAGAAAAGGTAACATCACCTCCAGGGAGTGTTCATCTTGATGAGCTCGATCATCAATCGATAACGCATCAATCTGCTGCACCAATTTTCCCCGTAAAGTGGTTGCAACCGGAATATCACCCAAGGGTGTCACCCAGCTATCAACTCCGCTGACCGCAATATTCTCGCCGCTACCATGGTGGTTAGGGCCTATCAGAATAACCTGTTGGGGAATTTCAACACTGGCAAACACTTCCCCGGCAACCGCTCCAGAATAAATATAACCCGCATGGGGGACGATGAGACCTGTTACTTTGACTGGTTTTTCTCTGGCCAACAAAAGAGAATCAAGCTGGGAGGTTAACTCATCTCTATCTGCAGGGTAAAATTGACCAGCGACTGCAGCTTGCCGATTCATGGCGACTCCTATAGTCCAAGTAAAATTTTGACTCCGACAATCATTAACAGAGCGGCAAATATTTTCACCAATTTATCATGACTGGTGCGACTTGCCAATTTAACCCCGAGTCTGGCACAGATCATAGCTAACGGGGCCACCAGAAATGCCACCAGAAAATTGACATAACCTAAAGAGAACGGGGCACTACTTGAATCCTGGATACCAAACCAGATATAACAGATCACCGCAGAAAATGATGAGACAACAATGAGTGCACTGGAGTTCCCGACTGCCAGATGAATTGGCAGTTGAAGAAATATTAACATCAACGGAACAGCAACTACACCACCGCCAACACCGAAAAAAGAAGAATAGATTCCACCGGCAAAACCAACCAACAATAAAGAAGTTTTCTTTGCCCGAGCCAGGTTCTCAGGGGGGATGTAAGGTTTATAAAAAATTAATTTTAAACTGACCAGTATCTGCATCAGCCCAAAATACATCTTCAGCTTATCACCCGGAATCACTGCAGCTGCCGAGGAACCGAGAAGAGAGCCAAACACTCCACCCAATGCTAAGAAACCGACCATATGCCAATCGACATTACCCCGTTTACGATGACCTAAGGTACTACTGATCGCAGTGGGGAGAATGACAGCAAGACTGGTTCCAAATGCTGTATGGACGATTAAATCTGCGGGGAAATCAACAATGCTGAACAACCAGAGAAACAACGGAACCAGGATAACTCCACCGCCGATACCCAGTAATCCTGCGACAAAACCCGCAAAAGAGCCAAGGAGTAAGGTCAGAACTATTATCTGAGGTGAAAACATATCCATAATATAAACGTTGACCAACTAAAAAGAGTGCCAACCGTAAATGGTTAGCACTCTTAAATAATGGAGGCCCCGAGCAGATTCGAACTGCTGATAAAGGTGTTGCAGACCTCTGCCTT
>CAZGKZ010000081.1:0-5276 GCA_964526315.1 uncultured Geobacteraceae bacterium | reverse complement strand
CAAGTATTTTGTTAAGATTCAGCTTATCGGCAGAAAGCTCAAATTGACCATGGAATATATTATCTGAACCCCGCTCCCCCCGACCTTTAAGTTGGAGCTGTTGATCCCCATACTGTAGTAGCAGCTTATCGGTCTGTAAGGTATTATCTGAATAACTGATATCACCGCTGACCCCAGCACGTAAACCACCGAAGCTGGCCCGGAGATCAGACAACTTCAGTTGAGCGGAACCAAGCAGTGCAGCCCCACTATCCAACTTGCCCGAAAAATCAATCTGTCCATCAATTAGACCGGCTAAACTGTATTTTTGATAATCACGGGACAACTGTTCCGGAAGATTCTGCATCACTTCTCGCAGATCCAATTTCTTCAAAAATAACCTAGCCACCATATAGGGTTCAGCGGTCGAGAGATCAAATTCACCTTCTGCGCCAAGTTTTATCTTGTTAAAGTCCAGCAATAGTGTCGAAATCTTTAAAAGCTGTTTTTTCGTATCAAAATTAAAAGCATACGCCGCCCCTAATGTTGCTTTTTTAAAACTCAGATCAGGAAGTTGATCCAGTACCATGTCAACATCGTCAAGCGTTACTTTCCCTTTAGAAGCGATGAGATCGGGTTGGATATCCAATTCCAACTCAAGTGCCAACTGTGCTGAACTTAGTTTTCCCGGCAAAGCAACCCGATAATAGGGAGCAAAAGGGATCACATCCGTTGGTGCAAGGTGAATTGTCAAATCACCAACATGACGTGACAGATCATAGTGTCCTGAAATGTCAATATTGGAACGATTGATTACAGCAGAAAGGTCAAAAGGAAAAGAGTCATTAAGGGTGATTTGACGGGATTTAAAGCTAAGCTGATTCAAGGTATAACGAAAAGGAGAACGAGAATTTTTGAATTTATCGACATACAACAGTTCCCCCCCTTTAATATCTACCTCTTTTACCAGAAGATCTAAAATTTTCGGGACAGGAACAGAGCTACTGTGGGCCGTAGTTGCCACATGACCCTCTTTCCCTTTTTCAGGCAGCAGGTCACTGAAGTTAAATTGACCATCCGGCATCCGGGTAATAAATATTTTGGGGTCCAGTAAAGAGATTCTATCAACAACAATCTTCCCCATCAACAGAGGAAGTAGCCGATAGTGTAACTCTATTTTCCGGATAGAAAAAAAATCTTCGGTACTATCTTTTTGTGTAACTATGAGATCAGCAAGAGAAATTTTAGAAAGAATTCCTATCGTGATCTCCCCAATTTCAACTTTTCGTTGTAATTTTTTTTCTGCCAGAGGGAGAAGTGTTTGCCGAACTTTCTCTGGGGTGAGTTGAGTTTGGACCAAAAGCGTCAATACCAGCGCAATAACAACCAGAGCACTGACAATATACAGACAAATTTTTACAGGTGTTGACATAACTCCCCCGGACAAAACACTGACTTTATAAAATCACAAAATATCGGGATAATAAGATTTTTCGACTGTGAAATACAACTTGATCCACGGCAAAAAAGGGTTCAGCGACAAAATCAAGATTGTATCATCACTACGATGAATCCAATCAGACCGTATTATAGCAATAAATTCTATAATAATAGAAACTTATCCGACATTATTTTAAATTTTTCTGAATCTGGAAAACCGACTCCACCAAGCCATGTCAAAAATAATATCACAAAGGTTAAATACGACATAAGCAATCTCAAGTCTCAAGTAAACACATCTAACTATTCGTTCTTATTAACTATTTAAAATCGTAATTTCTTCTATTTTTAATATTAGAACAATTTACTTTTAAAAAAACTGCCGGTATCATCTTAAACATTAATAACGACACATTTTTATCGGGAGCACAGTAGATGAAAAAAAATAAAAACTCACTATTACTGGATATCGGCTGGTGTGAGTGGGTCTCTTTTCCGGCATTGAAAATTCCGGCTATCGAAGCACAGGTCGTTATGGACTCGAAGCGATCAATTTTAAATATTTTTGATTACTCAACCTTTAAAGAGGGGCAGGACTTATTGATCAGCTTTGGGGTTCATCCAATTCAGGACAACAGAGATGTTGAAGTCTATTCGGTAACTCCGGTCAAAACCAGGAAGCTGATCTCTTTTGCCGATGGTGACCGCGAATGGTGCTATGTTATTGAAACAGAAATGCGGATAGGATCAATGAAAAAGACCATTGATTTAACTTTGGTGAACCGCGAGGAATCGACCTTTCGGTTGCACCTGGCACCACAAACCATTAAAAGTCTGGTTAAGGTCAATCCACAAAAATCTTATATGATCGGTGACATCCTGAGTAACTGTGCAGTTTAAATATTCCAGAAGCAGCTTAAATCCGAGCAATTAAGATATCATCAATACTCATACCATTCATTAATCAGCGGGAAATAAAGTGCCGCTTTGACCGGAAACTGGTCATTTTGCAAGGCTGACAACTGAGCGTAGATCTCAAGCTGTTCCCGGTAATGGGCTCCTTCCCGTTGCAAGAAGTTTTCTTTTGTTTCATCCGCTGCAGGCGAACTGGTCTTATAATCAATCACCCACCGACATCCATCAGCGACAAAAGTACGGTCAATGACTGCATGGATTAATTTCCCATCAACAACCCCGGTTATTGGCAGTTCGCATTGCTGCTCTGGATGATTTTCTAAAATCCACCGACCGCGATGACTGGCAAGAGTTGAATCAATAGCGCTGATCACTTTTTCTACACCCGTTGCTAAATCAGAATTCGCGACTCCGTAACGACTTAAAGAACTTTCCAACCTGAGGTTTCGCTGATCGCAATCTTCTGTCAACCAACATTCTGAACCATGCATGACAATCTGTTCAAGCTGCAAATGAACCAGCGTACCAACATGGCGATGAAGCGGATTTTCCCATCCACTGAAAACTGTACCGGTATCGATGGAAGATGCTGTTTCACTTTTTGGAACGATCACAACATCGGCAGAAATCGGCTGCGGCAATTCCCAACCGGCGGGAAGTCGTTTCAATAATGGCGGTATAAATGGTTGTTCTTCAGTCTCATCTAGCGGTTGTGCAGCAGCGAAAGTGTGATGAACCACCGGCCAAAGTTTTTCCAATAACGATTTTTTTTGTGCAGAGACTTCTCCCTCTGAATTTTCCTTCGCATGACCCAGAAGATGAAGACGTCGAATCGCCCGGGTTGTTGCTACATAAAGAAGTCGCGCCGTTTCGAGATCATCTTTCTCATCTTCAAGTTGCTTGATCAACTGATAGATTGGGTCTTTTTCGTCACTCCACCGGGCCGAAACCGGACCAAGCAACAGACCATAATCGGGATGTTCCAGCCAGCGTAAAAGTGGAGAATCGCTGTTTCTTGGTTTTTTCCCCAGTCCGGGAATGATCACTGTATCAAACTCAAGCCCCTTTGCCTTATGGATTGTCATGATTTGCAAACGGCCATCAGAGTGACTGTCGGGTTCAGCGAACAGCTTTGTTAATCCCCGATCAAGCAACTCGAAACTTTCCAGATCACCACCGCGGTCAAGTTTATCGAGTAACGTAAAGACCAGTGACGCATCAGTGAGCCCTTCGTCACCACAACAGGCCGCCCCGCCAAGAGCCAGCCAGCACCCTTCAATCAGTTGCCGTAGTGGCAGACGACCGCGTCGTGACAATCCGGTCTGAAGTATCGGCCAAGCCCGTTCCAGCCGTTGCTGTGCATCTTCAGATAACGTTGATCTAAGTTGTGTACTGGCCAGGCGGGTCGGTAGCGTCCCCGCAGCGGGATCAGCAGTCAGAAGGGTCAGATCGGCCAGTGTTAAACCACACCACGGCGCCCGCAACACTGCCAGCCACGACAATTGATCTCCGCGACACAGCAATGCTCTGGTCAGATGAACAATATCGAGGGCTGTCGGTCGAACCGAGAGTGAATCGATATCCTTGGCCAGATAGTTGATATTATGGTGACGGAGCAGCGGCAGAATCTCGCGGAGATGAGTTCGTCCCCGTACCAGTATCGCAATGCTACGTGTGTTATCTTCCGCCCATGTCTGCTGAATCAGCTCCACCACTTTTTCGGCTTCAGCACAATCGTTTTGACCGATAAAGGGATGAACCCGACACGCATCACCCGGCAACAGAGCTTTGACCGATATCGCTTCAGTCAAAGGAACGGCCCCCTGCGCCGCGTCGCTGACTTTGGGAAAAGCGGCCGTAAACGTGGTGTTGACCCAATCGACAATTCCCTGTTGTGAACGAAAATTACATTGCAATTGTAACGGTTGAAGCGGCAATTGTGAGTCGCCGAACGCGCCGGTGAAACATTTAAGGAACAACCCCACCTCAGCTTCACGGAAGCGATAGATCGACTGCATCGGATCGCCGACAAGAAACAGAGTTCGACCATCACCGTCACTCCACCCGGACGTCAACTTATCGAGCAACCGATACTGAAGACGTGAGGTATCCTGAAACTCATCAATCAAAATATGCTGGAGATCATGGTCAATCTGCAGCAACAGATCACTCGGATTTTCAGCTTCCCCTAAAGCATGACCGGCTTTTAGAGAAATTTCGGCATAATCAGCCTGACTCCGGCCCCGGAAAACCAGCCACAGTTCACCAACCAACCGCGGCAGCAGCTCTATCAGTGCTTCGAGAAGTAACCATTGATCATCGGAGTAACCACAGACCGGCAATGTTCTCACGGTTGCCAGCTGCCGGATAAAAGGGGACTCTGTATCAAATTCACCCAGTAGAGCTTTCATCCGCTCTTTTGCTTCTTTGTTGTCTTTACCTGCAGGAAAACCATTATTCTTCGTCACAGTTTTCCTCACGTCACCCTTCCCCGTCAGCAGCAGGTCAGCAACGAACAGCCACCGGGATAAATCATCAAAGTCGCAACCGGGTAGAGTTTCAAAATATTCTCCCGCAGCAAAATCTTCACGATTCGCCAGTGCATAATTAATACAGAACAGCAACTCATCAGCCAGTGTAGAAGGAAAGCTTTCCTGAAGGCGGCAGAGTTTTTCACAACACAGATTTTCAAGCCCCTGTTGCAGCTTCTCCCGGGAATTTCCCTGCAGACTGACCAGATGGCGCAGCCATTGATCACGCTGTCTTAACATGTCGACCAGCATGTTCTGTAGAGCTTCAACATTGTTGTCGAGATGGCGCAATAACAAGCGGAGCTGGTCACCGCTGTCACCATCAGCAAGTTTTCCCAGAAGGCTTTCAGCCGCCTGCAGATAAAGAGCATCCGCATCGTCGCTGATTTCGGGCAAGCTGCCAAATCGGGA
>CAZGKZ010000080.1:0-5301 GCA_964526315.1 uncultured Geobacteraceae bacterium | reverse complement strand
GCATGGGCAGTTTGACCGTTGATTTGGTAATTTTTCCGCAGTTCCAATTCGAATTCATCCAGATTCTGATAACGGAACCAATCAAAAAAAGTATCGTGACCAAAACCATCCCGACACGCCGCCAGAAAAATGATTGTCCCCCCCTCTTTGACCGCGCGGCAGCCATAATCAAGGGCCTTCTGTGCCTGGATAAAATTGATATCTTTCGGTTCACCACCACAGGAGATCACGGCAAGGTCAGCAGGTTGACTCAGTTCAACTTGAAACAAACTCCGTACCATCTCACATCCGGCCAAATGAGCCTGCTCAAGATCTCCACAGAAAACTCCAAGAATTTGCTTATCGGGAGAAAGGACCGTATTTAACAGAAAATCAGTTTTGACCCGCCGTGCCGCCTGCACCAGGTTTTCATTCACCGGATTGCCTTCCATCACACCGACAACCGCCTGTGGGTGTTTCCCACCGACCTCCGGCGGATTGAAAACGGCAAAATGACTTGCCATGCAGGTTTCACGACCGGCAACCCCCGGCACCAATCCTTTACGCCCACCACCAAACCCGGCAAAATAATGAAAACCAATGGTTCCGGTTACAATGACCCGATCAGCTTCCACCACCCGGCGATTAACCTGTACCGGGATACCAGAATCAGTCATCCCCAAATCAACCAGTTCGGCAGGATCATCACATTCGTGATCATAAACCGCAATCCGACCGTACAGAGAACCAAGTATTTTCCGATGCTCCTTTGCCGTCTGTTGCCGATGAATCCCCAGAGCAATAATAATCTCAATATCACCGTCAGGAATCCCGATATTATTGAGCTCTGCAACCAGGATCGGCAGATAGATTTCACTGCCACTGTAACGGGTAATATCTGAAGTAACAATGGCAACCTTTTCCCCTGACTGAAGGATCTGTTCCAGGGTCAATGAACCAATCGGGTTCGCCAAAGCTTCGGCAATCAGCCGTTCTGCAGCTGCAACTTGTGGCAACTGTTCTGCCTGTAAAATATGAGCACCGGGCAATTTACAAGAGGTCGAGATTGTTCCATATTTAAGCTCGATTGTTTTCATTTCTTGGCCATTTCCATCCCGGGATTAAAACCCTTACTTTCCCTGTCTCCAAAATAAGTGTGTAAAGAATAGCAGAATCTCCCCCGACAGAACATCAAGAAACAGGATATTGTTGCAGGACAAGCGGGTGCTGTGATAAAAAACAGATCTCTTATTTTATACTATTGCTGGAGAAAACCTATTATGGACTTACAAATTCACCCTGTCACTGCACCAAAAAAGCGGATAGAAAATGAAAATGAGCTGGTATTCGGGAAACAATACAGCGACCGGATGCTGATTATGGAATATGACCGCGGTCAAGGCTGGCATTCCGCACGTATTCAACCCTATGGCCCGCTTTCGCTTGATCCGGCCGCCATGGTTCTTCACTATTCTCAAGAAATTTTTGAGGGGTTGAAGGTTTTCCGGCGCCCTGACGGCAGTCTTGCCATGTTTCGCCCTGCTGATAACGTGACCCGTTTCAATCGTAGTGCTGAGCGGATGTGTATGCCAGAAGTCGATGAAAAATTCTTCCTCGATGCGATGCTTGAACTGATCCGATTGGAAGAAGACTGGGTTCCACACAGCGAGGGAACCAGCCTCTATGTCCGTCCAACGATGATAGCAACAGAACCAATGCTCGGGGTTCGTCCGGCAGATCAATATCTGTGCTATGTCATTCTCAGCCCGGTTGGAGCTTATTATAAAGGGGGTATTGCACCGGTAAAAATCTGGATTTCAGATTTTTATGTCCGGGCCACAGAAGGGGGAACCGGTGAAGCAAAAACTGGCGGCAACTATGCTGCAAGTCTCTATGCAGCAAAAGAAGCGGCTGAAAATGGTTACGATCAAGTTCTCTGGCTTGATGCGAAAGAAAAGCGCTACGTTGAAGAAGTCGGCAGTATGAACATGCTGTTCCTTTATGACGGTAAAATTGTCACTTCACCACTGCACGGAACAGTACTTGATGGCATCACCCGCCGCTCGGTTCTGACCCTGGTTAAAGAAATGGGCTACGAAATTGAAGAACGGGCTTTAAGTGTTGATGAAATTATGGAGGGCAGCCAGAACGGTCGACTGAAAGAGGCATTTGGTGCTGGAACCGCAGTAGTCATCTCACCGGTGGGATCTTTTTGCTACAAAAATGAGTGTATTCAGCTGGGCGATGGTCAACCGGGTGAACTCACCATGAAACTGTACAACAAACTGACCGCTATCCAGTATGGCAAGGAAAAAGACTCCCACAACTGGATCACTCTCCTTTAATTGTTTCACTAGTTTGCGCCTCACCTCCCGCAATCGGGGAGGGATGGCGCAAACTAGTGAGCACTCATTCTATGTAGTCTTGTACTCAATAGAGAAAACACTAAACCTCTAGATCGATATGCATTGCCGTAACTCACTGAACCAACTGGATAAAATAATCGGCTATAGCTTCATGAGTTTGGCATAAAATCTGCGTTACCATTCTTTAGTTCAACAAGACACCACAACAACTTGTCCAGTTTTCAAGAATCCCTTCGGCAGTAAGGAGTGACCCTATGTGTCGTATTGGCGCAATAAAAAGCTTAGACTATGTTCATCCGAGCATCGCCCTGAAATTGATGCAATCACAACAGGAAGGACACGATAACTCGGGATTTGCCATGGTGATGCAAAACCTGGGTGGCATTTTTGAACCGTACAAACAACTACCAACGCTGTCGATGGCCTGTACCGATGACGGGATAAAAATCGCTGAAAATATCCTCCATGAGATCGGCTTCCGGCGGATTGTCCAATGGTCACCGCAGGTCAATGACTGGCCGGGACTCGATATCAGCGCGATGCCGCATTATGTTTTTGAAACCTTCAATTATCCTTATGCCTATGAAAACCTCGGCAAGAAAAAGAAGCAGGAACTCCTTCTTGATACCCGGTTACGGCTGCGTGAAGCATTGGAAGATAATGAAGAGGGTTTTGTCTACTCATTCTGGCCCGACGTGATCACCCTGAAAGAAATCGGCGATCCGCATGATATTGGCACCTACTTCAACCTCTGGGAAGTTGATGATCGCTTTACCGCCAAAGTCATCACCGCCCAGTGTCGCCAGAATACCAACTACGATATCGTCCGTTATGCTGCTCACCCATTCCATTTACAGGGGTACACGATCCTCGCGAATGGTGAGAACACCTTCTATCTGAAAAATAAGGAATTTCAACAAGGGCTGCACCGGGGCTATATCGGCTTCGAATCAGACTCACAGTGTTTCCTCTACACCCTGCACTATGTCCATCGGCAGCTTGGTTGGCCGCTACAATACTATAAACATGTTGTCACGCCGCTCCCCTTTGATCAGATCGAAGCGAGAGAAGACAAACAACAACTGTTGTCAATGCGCCAGTCCCTGGCCCATCTGGAAATCAATGGTCCCAACACAATTATCGGCATGCTTCCCGACAATACCTTGTTTACCTGTTGTGATGCCAAAAAGCTGCGTCCAGTGGTTATCGGCCATGACGATCGGATGGTCGTCATCTCTTCAGAAATCTGCGGTATCAACGAAGTTCTTCCCGACCGCGACTGGGAAACAGATATCTATCCCAACGAACGGGAAACCGTTGCCATCAACGACAACCTGGAGGTGCAGCGATGGAAACAATAAAAGTCAACAATGTCACCGTCAACGACCTCCCCTGGAAGATTATCTATGATGCCAGTCGTTGCACCATGTGTGGATCGTGTGTCGCCACCTGCTCTTTTAAAGCGATCAAAATGAAAGTTGAGCGGCGGCGGATGGTTTTTTCCGAAGGGGATTTTCCCGAGCCAAAATCACGCTTTTCAGCCGTACCAGTGATCAGTCAGGTCGATTCTGTTCGTGATTACTGCCGTGGCTGCGGGATGTGCGAAAAAGTCTGCCCCAACGATGCGATTCGTCCAGAACGGAACCCGGATACCCGCCACCCAATTGTCACCCGCTGCCTGGGCGGAGATTCAATAAAACGGGGTGGACGTAAAAATCTGGAAGGGTCCACAAGAACTCTTGACAGTATTCGGGTTGGTCGAATTTCGCAAATGACCGACCCGAGTCTGGATGCACAACGCCATACATTTGATCTTCTGGCACCCTTTGGCAGAATTTTACCACCGGGAAAGCTCCCCTTCAGTCCCGACAAGAATAATGGACTGATCAGTAACGCGACCACTCCACCGGTCAACTGGATCTACCCGGTTATTATCGGTGACATGTCGATCGGTGCCCTCTCCTGGCGAATGTGGGAAGCGATTGCAATGGCGACCGCCTACCTCAATGAAGAGTGCGGCTTACCGGTACGGATGAGCTCCGGAGAAGGGGGTGTTCCCCGACGATTACTGAGATCAAAGTATCTCAAATACACTATTCTACAGATTGCTTCAGGGCATTTTGGCTGGAACCGGATTGTCACCAGCATGAACGACATGATTGAAGATCCTGCTGGAATTCTGATCAAGATCGGCCAGGGGGCAAAACCAGGCGATGGGGGATTGCTTCAAGCAGGAAAAGTTGCCGCGCATATTCAAGCGATTCGCGGGGTACCGAAAACTGATTTGCTCAGCCCACCGAATCACCAGGGACTCTATTCTATCGAAGAGAGTGTCCAGAAAATGTTTCTCTCGATGAACGCGGCATTTAAATTCCGCGTTCCGGTTGCCATTAAAGTGGCGGCTTCATCAACCAGTGTCAGCGTTTTTAATAACCTGGTGCGTGATCCCTACAATATCGTCGGGGGATTTTTCCTTGATGGTGTTGACGGTGGCACCGGTGCCGCTCACGAAGTCAGCCTTGACCATACCGGCCACCCGATCGCCAGCAAACTGCGTGATTGCTACCTGGCGGCAGTTTCTCAGGGCCGGCAGGGGCAGATACCCCTTTGGGCTGCTGGTGGGCTGGGAAAAACCGGTGATCTTGCTGCGGATGCATTTAAAATGATCTGCCTGGGTGCCAATGGTGTCTTCACCGGCAAACTCATTTTGCAGATGGCCGGTTGTGTTGGCAATGACATGGGTCGTTGTAATGCTTGCAATACCGGGCTCTGTCCCGTTGGTATTACCACCCAGGAAGAACAATTAGTTCATCGCCTTGATCCAGAGAGAGCCGCTCAGAACATTGTTAATTATTTTCTCGCCATGGATCAGGAGTTCAAAAAACTGATGGCTCCCATCGGCAATTCGTCGCTTCCGGTTGGTCGTTCTGATGCTCTGATCTCAACCGACCGGGCC
>CAZGKZ010000079.1:0-5407 GCA_964526315.1 uncultured Geobacteraceae bacterium | reverse complement strand
ACAAATTTTTGTGAAACTTCCTGCTCATTGTAGCCACTACAGATAATCACCTTAACTGCGGGATCAACTCTTCTAAATTCTCTGAAGGCCTCTTCTCCATTCATCCGTGGCATGGTCAGATCCATCAGGACAAAACGGATTTGTTTATGTTGTTGTTTGAAAATTTTTAACGCCTCCTTACCATCAGCGGCGATGAGTGTTTTAAAGCCAAATTCACTCAGCATCTCTACCCCAATATTTCTGACGGTTTCTTCGTCGTCAACCAGCAATACAAACCCGCTCTCCTGTAGTGGGGCAGTTTCAACCCGTGGGGCTTGTTCAATAACCGGCAGGGTTGATGCGGGGATAAGAACTTTGAAGGTACTTCCCTGGTTGAGTTCAGTGTAGATTTTTATCGCACCGCTATGACCACGAACAATCCCTAAAACTGCCGCCATCCCCAGTCCTCGACCGGTGAATTTTGTACTGAAAAATGGTTCAAAAATACGATTGATTTTTTCGGGTGCTATTCCGCAGCCCGTATCGGCCACTTCAACAAAGACATAGCGTCCCGGTAGTGGGCTGTCCTGCAGCCAGGATTCCTGCAGGTATGCGTGATCGCAATCCATCATCCCCGTTGATACTGCAATTGTTCCACTTTTGTCACCAATAGCATCCGAGGCATTGATGACAAGATTCATAATAACCTGTTGAAGCTGAGTTGCATCTGCTTCAACACTCAGAAGATCATCAGCTAGATCGTACCGTACGAGGGCTTTTTTGCTTACTGAAACGGACAGGATATGCTCCATCTCGGTGATAATCTGGGAGAGGTTTAAAGCTTCAACAACAAATTTTCCCTTGCCGGAATAGGCGAGCATTTGGTTGGCAAGATCAGCTGCACGGCTGGCTGCCAGATTAATTTGACGGAGGTTCTCCATCGCAGGAGATTCTGTTGGTAAACGGCGCTGGGCCAATTCACTATGACCAATAACTGCCATTAAGATATTATTGAAGTCATGAGCAATTCCGCCAGCAAGAACTCCAAGACTTTCCAATTTTTGTACTTGAAGCATCTGTAGTTCAAGTTTCTTCTGCTTCTCCATGGTTCTGCTTCGTTCGGTGATATCACGTGTCACCGAGAGAAGACAGGAGTTACCATTGATTTCTATGATTTTAGCAGACATCAAGCCGATCAGTATTTGTCCATTTCTATGTTTGAAACGTGCTTCCAGTCCAACAACCTGTCCGGATTCTTTTATTCCGGCCATGAGTTTTTCGCGATCCTGATTGTTGGCCCAGATATCCAGATCTCCAGGGGCTGTCGTTCGTCCAACCGCCTCCTCTGCTGTCCAGCCAAGGGCATTAGTAAAGCCTTGATTAACTTCAAGGTAAAGACCATCGGTCAGTCGGGTAATGGCAATAGCATCTGGACTTAATTTAAATGCCCGGGAAAATTTTTCCTCCGAGGTACGTAAGGCGTTGTCAGCCTCTTTACGATCTGAGATATCGCGAAAAAAACTTTGATAGGTTCCATCTGGTGAGACTTTACTATTCATCTCAATGGGGACAACTGTGCCATCTTTGCGATTAAGTATCCGCTCTGTTTTTACTGTTTTTCCCTGGTTGAGTTGCTCATATTGGAGAGGTGAACGCTGCCGTTCTTCTTCTGTGAATAGCTGCCCAAGGTTCATAGATAGGAGTTCAAAGTTGCTGTATCGGGTCAGGGTTGAGGCACTTCTGTTTGCATAGATAATGTTTCCATCGGGACCCCCAACGAAAATGGCATCAGGAGCAGATTCAATCAGATCCTTACACTGTGCTGAGTCTTCTTTCAAGGTTTGCAGCGATTGAGTGATTTGTCGGTTTTCTTCCTGAAGGGTGGCGACCTGTTTGGTTAACTCTTCAAGAGAGTGTTGGTTGTTCACGAGAGATCCTTCCTAACTGCGCTATTATAAGATGCCTTTTCAGTACAAACCTTAGCAGATTCTTATTTATAGCACAATTCTCACGATCAAATATGACTATTTTATTTTTTGGCAGCACAGTCCCAAAATAATAAGGATCAAACCGATGAATGTGGAGGCAAGGATTGTTTCACCCACCAGGAAGTGGATAAATATCAGGGAGAGGAATGGAGAAAGAAATACCAGGTTACTGATTCTCGCTGTATTATCGGTCAGTTTCATTGCCATCAGCCAGAAAATAAAACAAATCCCCATTTCAATGAAACCAACATAGGCGGCACCAACAAGCCCTTTGACGGGTGGCAATCTCAGCTCTGCCGTCCATAGATAATAACCGAGGACAAAAGGGAAGCTGCAGAGGAAGTTGACAAATAATCCAACCACGGGATCACGCTGGTCACGGGTATTGAAAATCCAGTAGAGAGCCCAGACGATTGTACTGATGAGAGTTAATATGACCCCGTAAAAGTTGGTAAATTGTAAACTGAGGATTCTCCCCTCTGTTGAAATAACGATCACACCGCAATAGCTGACGACCAGGGCCAGCCACTGCTGCCAGCCGATTTTCTGTTTCAAAAGTGGCACTGCCAGAAGAGATAGAGTAATTGCCCAGGTATAATTCAGAGGTTGAGCCTGTTGGGCGGGAAGGAGATCGTAAGCTTTGAACAAAATCAGGTAATAGAGAAATGGACTGAGCAGCCCAAGCAACATTGATAACAGATATTCACGTCGACTGCATTGAAACGCTAAGTGAAACTTGCCTTGATAACCGAGAATCCCCCCCAGCAAAAGAGTTGAAACAGAACCAGAATAGAGGAGCAGTTCAACGGGGCTGAAATATTGCAGTGATAATTTAAAAGCTGTGGCTACCGTTGACCAGAGCAGGACGGCACCCAGACCATAAAAAATTGCCTGCCGCTGCTGGTTCATGTCGCAATCTCGTAGGTTTTACGTCGCCCTTGCAGTACCAGCACGAGCAATCCGGCAAAGATCAAACTGATACCAAAAAATGCTTGGGTATTAAGTCGTTCGCCGAGGATTAAAATCCCCAGAGTTGCAGCGGTCATAGGCTCGGCCAGAGAGAGAGTTACTGCTGTTGCCACTTGTATGGTGTGCAATCCCCGGGCAAACAGCCAGTAGGAGAGCGCCATGGTGGCGAGTCCCAGGTGGAGGATGATACCGATGGAACGTGGTTGTAGCAGCCAATCAGGGTCGATGTTGAGCAGTGCGGGTGAAATCAATACCGCTCCAATGCAGACGACAACAGCCATGATGGCATTCGGAGAGTGTTGTTCCAGCAGCCCCTTGATCATCAGAGTATAGGCAGCATAAGAGAGGCCGGCTCCCAGGGCGAGCAGCACCCCGAGTGGATCAATAGCAACATCTCCACCGCTGAAACTGAGTAATGAACAGCCGATGACCGCCAGTATTGTTGCGACCAGCCAACATCTTCCTGGACGTTCACCACGAAAGATCAAGCCGAGCAGCCCACCGGCAATCGGGGCACTGCCGATACCGATGATGGTGCCGACGGCAACACCGGTTTTTGCCACGGCGGCAAAAAAACAAAGTTGATAGCTGGCGGTAAAAGCCGCTGCCAGAAATACCGGTAGTAGTTTCCAATCACTGAACTTCCCCAGCTCTTTCCGTTTTATCGCGAGTAGAAGCAGGGCGATACCACCGATGAGTAATCGCAAAGCTCCGATGACCATTGGATCAAAGCCAATGGGAGCAAAGGCCTGAGCGGTCCCGGTGGTTCCCCAGAGAAGTGCAGCGCCAATGATGAACCAATGACCACCAAGGGGAATGTTTTGTTCTGGCTTCTGCTTGTTCATCAATTCAGGGATTTCCTTCAGACATCAGTTTTTTCAGTTGTGGTTTCAGTGGGCGTTGCAGTGCTGCAATTGCCATCAGTCGGCCAACGACATAGGCGATTGAGGCAGCGATAACCCCCGAGACGGGAAAGTATAGCATTGCCAGGAGTAAAACCGAAAAGATTCCAACTGCTTCAATCGCAGTTGAAATTGAAATAGGGTTAGTGACACGGGTTACAATCAAAACCGAACGCTGGAAACCAATCAATACGGTTAAGGCCGGGAATATTGCCATGATTTGCAGAGGAAGGTCGGCAAAATTGGTCAGTAGATCGTTAAGTCCGGAAAGGTCCTGGAACCAGATTCTGCTAAGCGGGGTAAAGGCAATCAGAGATAGACATACCGAGGTCGATATCCCCAGAACAACAGCAAAATTTCTGACTTTCAGATAGTTGCCCCGATTCTCTCCCAGTAACGCAATAGCAACTTCCTGATAAGAGAGGCCGATGGCACGGAAGACAAAAGTTAATCCATAGATAACCGGCATAACCGCCAGAGATTCGAGTGGGTCACGGCTTTTGCCAAGGAAAAATGTGACCAACGGATGAATCGACAGGGCGATGAATGGAGTCAGTGCCAGGGGGAGATAATAGTCCCAGATCTCCCGGTAACTGAGCTGCTGATCTGATACTGGCTGAGTTTGTAGAACTTCGTTAATGGCATGACGTGCCAGATAGCGGGTTAGCAGCGCTTCGGCAACAACTCCGCAGGCAAGGGAAATTGCACCAATGATTGCTCCTGCCAAAGAGCTGTAAAAGAAAAGAATTAAGGCACAGCCCGACATGGTGATCAATCGTGACAGGGTAGAAACGGCAATCCGTCTGGTTTGATGCCTGACGATCAGGATTCCCTGGTAAAAGCGGCGAATTCCAATTGCCCCCGGCCAAGGGAGGAGAAACAGTAAAGCCGTATGAATCAAGGTTCCGATTTCGGTGGGTAAACCGATTAATTTGAGAATGACCAGGTTGAAAATTGGTGGCAGTAAAAATATCGCCAATAGCACGGTTACAATAACGCTGAGGATCACAGAGAAATTTCGTAGTTTCCGATAGCTTTCCCGATCACGACATAGTGCAGTGCTGGCACTCATCAACATAATTATAGGAGATTCAGCAATCAGGGCAAAGGCGAAAGCAACTCCGTATGCTGCCAGATTGATTTCTTGCGCAGCGAGTCGGGCAATGATCGCTGCCAAAAACGGACCTTCCACAGACATCATCAGCCAGGTTGCGGCAAGTGGCAGCCAGAAACGGAAAATCTGCCCATAGCTTAGAGTTGCTTTTGTATTCATTGGGTTCTGGATTCGTTTTCAGGTGTTCAGCCGCCGACAATTGGAGCCAATCCGTAGCTTGTAAAACCGCTGATGACTTGTTCTAGATCGGCTTTATCCGGTTCCTGCAGATTGTCAGCCAGATAACTTTTGCCAAGTTTCTGATACTTATGAGTGGCTATATCATGATAGGGGAGGAGATTGACACCCTTTTTCTCTCCTGGCAGGTTGGCGATAAACTTAGCTGTGGCAGTGATATTGTCCGGATCAGAATTGACCCCTTTGATCAGGGGGATGCGGATCTGAATGTTGGCCCC
>CAZGKZ010000078.1:0-5418 GCA_964526315.1 uncultured Geobacteraceae bacterium | reverse complement strand
AAACGTATCCAATTAAAAATAACTATGTGATATCAAAACTGGAAAAATCCGATTTACCCGACCTTACCCAGATAATACTCATAATCCCCCTCATAAGCGATCATCGCACCATGATCGATTTCGAACACCCGTGTCACCAATGAGCGGAGAAAATGACGGTCGTGACTGACCAGGAGGACCGTTCCGGAAAACTTTTTCAGTGCTTTCAACAGGACATCACGTGACTGGATATCGAGATGGTTGGTCGGTTCATCAAGAATCAACAGGTTGAGTGGCCGACCAAGCAGTGTCGCCAGGACCAATCGTGATTTTTCCCCGCCGGAAAGTTTATCAACCCGTTTGTCGATATCATCACCCTGAAACAGAAATGCTGCACATAAATTACGTAGCACCCCAATGGTCTGTTGCGGCAGTGCATCCTGAACTGTGTCAAAGACGGTCTTTTGGGGGTCCAGAACCTCCATGGAGTGCTGACTGAAATAACCGGGGAAAATGTTGGCACCGATGGTAACACTCCCTTCTGTCGGTTCTGTCTGCCCGGCAAGAGTCTTTAAAAATGTCGATTTTCCGGCACCATTGACCCCGACAACGGCAATCTTGTCGCCACGTCTCACCATTCCATTAATTCCTGAAAAGACCGGTTTTTTGCTGCCATCATCCTGTATCCAGATTTTCCCCAGTGAATTGAGAGCGATAACATCATCGCCACTACGTGGTGGCTCGGCAAACTCAAAACGGACAATTTTCTGCTCAGGTGGTAGCTCAATCCGATCAATTTTCTCCAGTTTTTTCACTCGCGATTGTACCTGCGCTGCATGGGAAGCACGGGCAGCAAAGCGGGCGATGAAATCTTCTTCCTTGGCCAGCATCTCCTGCTGGCGGCGGTGGCTTGCAATCAACTGGTCCTTGCGGATTTCCCGCTCGCGCAGATAAAATTCATAGTTTCCGCTATAGCTGGTGATTGTGCCGTTGCCGACCTCAACAATTCGTGAGACAAGTCGATTCATAAAATCACGGTCGTGACTGGTCATCACTAACGCCCCTTTGTAATCTTCAGACAGCCAGTTTTCAAGCCAGATAATCGATTCAACGTCGAGGTGGTTAGTTGGCTCATCAAGAAGGAGGACATCGGGGTTGAGAGTCAGAATCCGTGCCAGTGAGATGCGCATTTTCCAACCACCACTGAAACTTTCAACCGGGCGATTGTAATCATCGGGACCGATGCCGAGCCCGGTCAGAACTGCCTGTGCCCGTGATTCGAGATTGTACCCATCACGATGTTCAAATTCCTGCTGAACATTGCCGTAGCGTTCAAGCAGCTGCGCCATCTCATCGTCTGACATGGGGTCACACATCTGCCGTTCCATTGTAGCAATCTGTTCGCCAAGAGCAACCGTCGCTTCCGAAGCAGCAACGACCTCAGCCAGAGCACTGCGCCCGGACATTTCTCCGGTATCCTGCGAAAAATACCCGATCACGGTTTTTTTGCTGCACGAGATTTCGCCGCTATCAAGGGCTTCCTCACCGGTAATCAGCCGGAAGATTGTTGACTTGCCTGCACCATTGGGGCCGACCAGTCCGGTTCTGCTGCCGGCTAAAATCTGAAAAGCAGAATTCTTGAACAACACCCGGTTGCCGTGTTGCTTGGTGATATTTGTCAGATGGATCATCGTATGTTATCCGGTAGGAAGGAGGATCGAAATATTCGCAACAAAAGTCCGCTTTGCTAACACGTGCTTTAAATGTCTGGCAAGACTTTTTTACAAAGATGTCACTGGAATAAGTCGCCTTGGGAATTAAAAGAGGACCGGTTCGCTTGTTTTTGATCCCTTTCTTGGGTGCTGAATTCTACTCGATCTACAAAAAAACTTACAATATTAAATAGTTCTGAAATACCCCCTTTCTGCGTGCCTCTGTATCCGCTCCAAGTCCTTGTCATAGCAACATATTTTCTAATCAAGTAATCATCCGGAAATCAGCATTTCTCCTTGACAGTTATGAATTGCATCGTTATATTTCTATCAACTAGGTGTCAAATAGTGTCAAGTGGTGTCATATGAAATTTTCCGGTGAATATAATGTCAGTATCGATTTGAAAGGACGGGTCAGCATCCCAGCCTCTTTCAGGGATGAGTTGCGTCAGGATTACGCAGCTGAAGGGCTGGTTGTGACCCGTTATAAAAAAGGTCTGGTTGCTTATCCACCGAGTCGCTGGGAAGAAATCTGCGCCAACGTTTTTGCTATGCCGGCAGGACCAAAGCGCGAAGCGAACCTACGAAACCGGATTGCTCCGGCCAAAGAGTGTTCCTTTAACGCCCAGGGGAGAATTCAAGTCCCGCAGTCACTACGCGAACATGCCGGTCTGGATAAAGATGTCGTGGTTATTGGCATGTTTGAAAAAATTGAAATCTGGAGCCAGCAGGCTCACACCTTGATTGCCGCTGAATCTGAATCGATGTTGGATGAAGATGCTCAGGGGCAGGCGGATTTAGGCTTTTAGCGGTGCAGAGTGCCCCTTTTGAGCATCAGTCGGTGATGCCAAAGGAAGTTCTGCACTGGTTACAACCCACTGCTGGCGGTATTTATCTGGATGGCACCCTCGGCGGTGCTGGACATTCTTGCTTGATTCTTGAGGTGGCTGCGGAGAGCCGTCTGATCGGGCTGGATCGAGATCCTGCAGCATTGCAGGAAGCAGCTGAAAAACTGGCTCGTTTTGGAGCCAGAGTCAGCCTGCACCATGCAACATTTGATCAGGCCGGAGAAATTCTGGCTCAACTGGGTGTTGCAGGGCTCGACGGGATGCTTCTTGATCTCGGGGTTTCCTCCCACCAACTTGATACCCCAGAACGGGGTTTCTCCTTCCGTCATGATGCGCCTCTCGATATGCGCATGAATCCCACCGCAGGAATCACTGCCGCTGATGTTGTGAATCAGGCTGATGAAGAAGAGTTGCGCAGGATATTTTTTGAATATGGTGAAGAGCGCTACAGCCGCCGGATTGTCAGAAAGATTGTTGCTCAGCGTGAAGAGTCTCCACTGACCACAACGGATGAATTGGCAGAGCTGGTTCGTCAGTCGGTTCCCGGAGGATATCGTCCCAGTAAAATTCATCCGGCAACCCGGGTGTTTCAAGCACTGAGAATACACGTTAATGATGAACTGGGGCAGCTAAGACGGGGAGTTGAGGCGGGGATTTCACTGCTTAAGCCGGGTGGAAGGTTGGTCGTGATCAGTTTTCATTCGCTGGAAGACCGAATCGTTAAACACTTGTTTCGTGACAAGGCTCAGGGCTGTATTTGTCCACCTCGTTTGCCGGTTTGCCAATGTCACCATACTCCGGATGTGAAAATTTTGACCCGGCGGGGAATAAAAGCCGGGGAAGAAGAAGTCAACCAAAATTCTCGTTCTCGCAGCGCCATTTTAAGGGCAGCTGAACGCTGCTAACCCAGAGTGTAAGAGGAAAGGGCTACTCAAATGTCAGAAGCCGTATCTCAGGTTACTGTTAAAATAACTGATTTTTCACTTTACCGACCGCGTCTACGCTCGGTTTTTATCGCTATTTTGTTAATTTCCCTGCTTTCGTTGTTGTTTGTCTGGTCACGAATTCATGCGATTAACCTTGAATACAGTATTTCCAGTTTGGAGCGTGAGATCCGCAGCCATGAGCAACAGATCAAAAACTTAACCATGGAAGCTGCCTTTTTATCTCGAGATGGGCGGATTGAAAAACTGGCTAGAAACGAACTGGGATTGCGTACCCCATCCCCTGGACAAATCATCAGAGTGGAGTGATATAGCTTTAATGGAACGTGGAATTCAAATCCGCATCCGCTTATTTGGCGCCCTGTTTATCCTGGCATTTTTAATTATTGCCGGGCGCGCTTATTATCTCCAGGTTGTGCTGGCTCCCGAACTACAAAGTCGGGCCGACCAACAACGCCAGAGGGTGGTTAAGTTGGCACCTCAGCGCGGGAGTATTTTTGACAGCCGAGGCGACCCACTTGCTGTAAGTCTGGCAGCTGAATCACTTTATGCCGATCCTTTCCTGATTAAAAATCCGCAGAAAATTTCCGGGCAGCTAGGGAAACTGCTGAAAAAATCAAAAAAAGAGTTGCTCCAGCTCCTTTCTTCCAAGAAACGGTTTGTCTGGTTAGGGCGGAAGCTCGACCCTGAGGTGACAAAAAGTATTCGTAAACTGAAAATTTATGGGTTGAAATTTGTTACCGAGCGAAAACGTTACTACCCGCAGGCAAGTATTGCGGCGCATGTTTTGGGGTTTACCGGATTGGATCCTAAAGGGCTTGAGGGAATTGAGCTTGAATATGATCAGTTGTTACAGGGGACCCCTGGGCGCCTGGTATCATTGCATGACGCTAGAGGGCGGGGGCTGGCATCATCGGATCAGCTGGTTCAGGGCGGGATTGCCGGTCACAATCTGTATCTGACTCTTGATCGGTCGCTGCAATATCTGGCAGAGAAGGAATTAGCCAGAGTGGTTCGTGAAACCAAGGCTGTCGGTGGGACTATTGTTATGTTGGAGCCAGCCAGTGGGAGAATTTTGGCATTGGCCAGTCAGCCTGATTATAACCCGAACCAGGCAGGTCGATATCCGGCAGCTAAACGCCGTAATCGGGCGGTGTGCGATATGTATGAACCTGGCTCAACCTTTAAGCCATTTTTAATGGCAGCGGTTCTTGAAGAAGGGTTAGTGCGACCGGGACAGAAAATATATTGTGAGAATGGTCGTTTTTCAGTTGGCGGAAAAACGATTCGTGATCATAAAAAATTCAAAAATCTGACATTGAAAGAGGTCATAAAATTCAGTAGCAATATTGGCTCAGCTAAGCTTGGTAAAATATTGGAACGGGAGCGGTTCTATTCTTACCTTCACAATTTTGGATTCGGTGAGCAGACCGGCATTGACTTGCCGGGCGAGGTTGAGGGGATGCTTCGGCCTCCTTCACGTTGGTTTGAGATTGACCTGGCAGCAATTTCTTTCGGTCAGGGGGTGAGTACGACACCGATACAGATGGCTGCGGCTATGGCTGTTATTGCAAACGGTGGTCTGCTGATGGAACCCTATCTGGTTGAAAAAATAACCACTGCAGATGGGCAATTAGTAGAGAAACGACTTCCTCAGGTGCGCCGCCGGGTGATTTCTGAAAAAACCGCGCAAATTGTGCGGAAGATGATGGTGTCAGTGACTGAGCCGGGGGGAACCGGAACCAGGGCAGCGCTACCGGGTTATCAGGTTGCCGGGAAAACCGGCACGGCACAAAAAGTTGATATGGTGACAGGTGGCTATTCACCAGATAAGCGGGTTTCCTCATTTATTGGCTTTGTCCCGGCAGAGAGTCCCGCATTGATTTTATCTGTCACGGTTGATGAACCTAAGGGGAAAACCTATGGCGGTCTGGT
>CAZGKZ010000077.1:0-5477 GCA_964526315.1 uncultured Geobacteraceae bacterium | reverse complement strand
GAGGCAGTAGCTTCCACGGTGTCGGCAACACTTAGAATTTTAGCTTCCAAACATATTTTGTCGCACTTGAGTCCCATGGGATAGCCACAACCATCTATCCGCTCGTGGTGTTGCCGGACAATCTGGGCAATCGGCCACGGGAACTCGATTCCTTTAAGAATTTCATAGCCCGCCTGAGCATGAGTTCTAAGCAATTCATGCTCTATCTCTGAGAGCTGACCTGGTTTGCTGAGTATTTCAACCGGGATCGATATCTTCCCGATATCGTGGATCAAGGCTGCAACGTTGATGCTTTTGACCTGATCTTCAGGGAGTCCCATTTCAGTAGCAATGGCACAGGCAAGTCGGGCAACTCGCCGCTGATGGCCGGCAGTATAAGGGTCTCTGACTTCAACTGCTGTAGACAGAGCCTGAATTGTTTCCTCAAAGAGGCGCTGTGATTTATGCAGGCTCTCGCGTAGTTCGTTCTCCATTCGCTTGCTTTGGCTGATATCCTTGAGAACTGCTATAACCCCGACAATCGCCCCATCATCACTGCGTAAAGGGGCAGTCGATATGCTGACATCAATAATCGAGCCCTCTTTTCTGAGGACACTGATTTCCATACCGGTATAAATTTCTCCGCTCAACGCGCGGTTTCGCAGCTGCTGGAAAACTTCTTCCTGCCCGGTTGGGATAATCGGGTTAATTTTTCCGATAACTTCATATTCTTCCCAGAGAAACATTTTTTCAGCGGCCCGGTTCCAGACGATAATCAAACCATCCTGGTCAACAGCAAAAAGTGCCAGCGGGCCTCCCTGAACCAGAGACCAGAGAGTTTTAAGGCCAATTTGCTCTGCCGTCATTCGCTGTTTTTTGCCCTTTTTTTGTTGCATAAAACCTTACCTGTTGCCAATTAGCGGGCATCTTTCTTTTCCACACTGTAAGCAAAAATCGGAATATAAATCAGCGTCAATATGGTTCCGATAATCAACCCGCCGATAGCCACGTCTGCCAGGGGTGAAAGTCGCTCCAGCCCGACAGCCCACTCAAAGGCAATCGGAAGCATCCCGGCAATAGTACCGAAAGCGGTCATGAAAACCGGTCTGAATCTGACTCGAACACTCTCCAACGCGGCATCTAAGGGGGCGTTACCAGCTTTTCGATAGTGCTGGTAGAAATCGATCAGCAATACTGAGTTTTTGATAATGATCCCGAATAGTAACATGATACCGACCAGACTCGGCATACAACTCGGCTTATTGAACAGCAGCATCCCCCATGCGGCCCCGATCATCGACAGAGGCAGCACCAGAATCATCACAACTGACATGCGTACCGAATGATAGATTGCAATCAGCGCCATCAGCAACAGCACTATGCCGATGCCGATTGACTTGATCATCCGCTTGAAGGTATCACCCATCTGCTTCATGTCCCCTTCCTGATGAACTTCAACCCCCTGCAGATCGACTGTTTTCAGAGCTCTGTCTGCATCTTCGGTCATGGTTGAGATGGCACGTTTTGCACGGTAGCCACTGATATCAACCGAGTAGAGCAGATTGTTCCGTTCTATCTTATTGGCCGTCAATCGATAACGGATTTTTGCCAGAGCTTCAAGCGGTACCGGCCCTTTGGCAGTTTGTATCGGAATCAGCCGCAGATCCTGCAGGTTCTTGTCAAACGGTCGATTGAAGTAAAGCCGCACAAACTGGGTCTGCATCGTCACCAGATTGCCACTCAAAGTGACAGGAATCCCCGCTAACGGCAGCTGTGCCGCAATCTGGACCGGAGTCATGCCATAGGCCAGAGCACGGTTGCTGTCGATATCCAGCTCTGCCTCGGTAAAATCCTGGTCCCAACTGGTACTGATTGAGGTCAGTCCTTTAACATTTGCTATGGCTGCAGCGGCTTTATGGCTGGCGGCAGGGAGTAGATTGTAATCTTCGGCGAGCAACTGCACGTTGATCGGAGCCTTGATGCTGGAAACCGCCGTGGCACCAAAGTCATAAACATCGACCGCTTTGACATTCTGTAACTCGGCCAGTTTCTGCCGAATCCGATCTTCCAGTTGCCAAATTGTTGCTTTGCGCTGAAAACGGTCGACACAGTTAATAGTCATAACCGATTCAGTCGGCAGAGAGCCTGAGCCCAGCGAGAGGACTCCCGGTTCGCTACCAAAACTGACCGAGCTCATTTCGACCTCGGGCTGTTGATGCAACCAGGTGAGAAAGGGTTTAATCCGCTGTTCTGCTGCCTCGACCGTTTCATTGGCACTGAATTTGACATGAGCCTTGATAATTCCAGTATCCATTGGCGGCATCAGATCGCGACCAATAACCGGCATAACCCCACGCACACTCACCGCCAGCAGAGCCACGACAGCCAGGGTCATCAAGGTACGCCGCAGCCGTGAATGTCCCCCCGCTGAGAATTTGATAATTGACAAATAGGGCTGCACCAGCCTCCCAAAGGTTTTTTCGTAGAATTTTTCTATCCAGCGTTCGATACGCAGCTTGTTGGTCCCCTTGCGATAGAGATAGAAGGAGATCGCCGGGATAAAGGTAATCGACAGAAAATAGGAGACCAGCAGCGCAATAATCAAAGTTGAGATCAACGGGCGGAAAATCTGTTGTGGAAAGTCACCGGTAAACAAAAAGGGAAACATGATCGCAATGGTTGCCACTGTTCCGGCAAAAACGGGACCGACGACTTCTTTAGTCCCCTGGACAATTGCTGTTTGCAGATCTTCTTTCATCTCCGTCAGGTGGCGTTCAATGTTCTCCAATACCACAACGGCATCATCAACCAGCATCCCGAGTGCAAGAATGATCGCGGTGTAGATGATGATATTCAACCCCCCACCGAACATCCAGATAATCGCAATGGTAGCAAAAAAGACCATCGGAATTGACACCAATGCGGCTGTAACTGCCCGCAAATTTCCCAGAAATAACAGAATCACCAGCAGGGTAAAAATAACCGCATCACGTAGTGCTTCAAGCATGTTGGTATTGGCGGTTTGAATCAGGGTATGCTGGGTATCAGCAAGCTCAAAATGGATATTGGGATAGCGAACTTTTAACTTTTCGATCTCAGCACGACCGGCGTTGCTGGTTGAAAGAACTGAACCACCGGGAGCACGTTGGATGGCAATAGCAATCGCCTGCTTGCCGTTACCCAGATAGCCGGAAAAGCGGCGTTGATGCTCCCAGCGAATGGTGGCGATGTCACCGAGGGTCACATTGGGGGCGACCGGCAGACGTTGCAGCTCTTCAACCCGATCTCGTTCGCCGTAATAGGTGACGGTGAAGAAAGAATCGTCCCCCTTACTGAAGCCAAGGGGCAAGTCACGATCGAGAGCACGGATTGTCCCGGCAATTTTACTCAGAGCGATGCCGTGAGCCTTGGCAGCAAAGGGATCAATATTGATATTGATAGCACTCTGGTAACCACCGAAGACCTCAACATTGCCGACTTCCGGGTTACGCAGCAGAGCCGGCTTGATATCACTGATCACCAGCTTGCGGATAGTGTCAATATCCAGATTGTCATTGGCAGGAGAAAGGGCAAAAACATCGACCGGCAGAATGAAAGACCCGGCAGTGTAAATCGACGGGTTGATCCCGGGCGGGAGCTTGCCTCGCACTTTGTTAATGGCATTATTCACGTCAACTGCTGCGGCATCGAGCCCTTTTTTGTATTCGAATTCAGCAGTGACAATTGACATCCCGGCAATATTGGTTGAACTCACCTTACGAATCAGCGCCAGAGTGGAAACTTCCTGCTCTACCGGTTTGGAGACAGTTGCAGCGACCACATTGGGAGTGGCACCGGGAACCTGACTCATGATAATTACGGTTGGTCGGTCACTATCCGGGAACAGGTTTTTCGGCATCACAATCAGGCCGTAAACTCCGAGAATAAAAAGCCCGGCAACAATGCTATAGAGCAGATAAGGGCGTTTGTAGAAAAAGTCAAACATGATTTTTCTCCCGGATCAGTTGCTGTGGTTAAGAAGTTTGACTGGTGCACCTGATGTCGCACGTAGCAGGATATCCGGTTTGGCCAGTAACAACGTCTTACCACCCAGATTTTCTTGAACCATCACCCCTTCACTCCCCCGCCGAATGACCGTCACTGCAGTCTTGCTGACCTTACCCTCCTGATAAACCAGGACATTGGTTACCCCCTGAACCGTAAGCAGGACATCGTTGGGTAGCAGAACCCCATTGCCACTGTAGAGAACCAGATCGACATTAAGGAATTCGCCCTCTACCAGAGTATTTCCAAGCGGCAGAGCAGCACGATATTCACGCAGACCACCACTGCCAGCTTGATTTTTTGGCGTCAGGACGAATTTTTTTCCCTGAAACCGGATTGCGCTGGATTGAATATTGGATGGCAATTTGACATCGAGGTAGAGACCTTCAGCTGCTGCGATTTTCAGCAATGGTTTACCCGGCAGAGCCAGGTTTCCTTCCATGGTCAAGCGGGCACTCAAAGTGCCGTTGATTGGCGCAATAATACGGGTATAACTGAGCTGCGTATCAATCTCTCTCTCCCCCTGCAGCAGTTCATTGATCCCGGAGCGGAGCATTTCGATGCCACTTTTTACACTCTGCAACTGGGCAGTCAACTGGGCAATTTTTGTCTGTTCTTGATTGAATTGTTCAATTGAGGCCCCCTTGACATCGAGCAACTCTTTGGTGCGGGTATGGGATTCAATGGCGTTTTTCAGGGCCGTCTCCAGGGCTTTGAGATTGCCCTGTTTGGCGCTGATATCAAAACCGAGGCTTTTCCGTTTAAGTCGTAGTGATTCCTTTTTGGCCTGCAATTCCCGATCATCGATCTGAATCAGCAGATCCCCTTTTTTGATTTGGTCCCCTTCCTGCTTATAGAGCTTGAGGATCCGTCCGCTGATCTTGGTTGACAGGGTTGTGGAAATATCGGAAGAGACAACGCCCATCGCTGGTAAAGTCAAGGTAACCGCCTGTGGCTGTACGGTTATTGCATCAACCACCACCGGTAGCACTACAGCGGCAGGGGCATCTGCCAAATTCTCTTTACGGGTTTTCAGCAAAAAGATGGCTCCCGCCAGAATCAGCAAGATAATTAAAATGGTGACAAGTTTCTTTTTCATTGGACAACTCCTGTCAGGTCGTCGCCATACAGTACGGCTTGTTGACTGATAATTTTCCAGCGGTCGACATGGGTTTTATACAAGGCGGCCTCGGCATCAAGAACCTGAGCTTCAAAACGCAGGTATTCCTCCGTAGTCATCCGTCCATTGCGGAACGCTACCTTGGCAATATCGAGTAGTTGCTGTTTATTTTTAAGATTTGTCCGGGCCAGCTCGTCTGAACGATCAACCAGCGGCAGCTGTTGACGCAGACTTTCAGCCGTTGCAACAAGATCGATTTGCAGCTGCGACAATTGCTGTTTTTCCCGACGCAACTGGATATCGGCCTGGGTAATGGCAGTATGGAGACTGCGGT
>CAZGKZ010000076.1:0-5490 GCA_964526315.1 uncultured Geobacteraceae bacterium | reverse complement strand
CTGAAATTATAATCGATCCCCATCACTTCGCCCGTTGATTTCATTTCCGGGCCAAGCAAAGTATCAACCCCGGGAAATTTGACAAATGGGAAAACTGCCTCCTTGACCGAAATATAATCGGGAATAATCTCTCCGGAAATATTCAGCTCAACCAGGCTTTGCCCTGCCATAACCTTGGCTGCAATCTGCGCCAATGGTCTCCCGGTCGCTTTGGACACAAAAGGAACCGTGCGACTGGCACGCGGATTGACCTCAAGAAGGTAGACGTCACCATCTTTGACCGCAAACTGGATATTCATCAGGCCGATAACCTTCAGTTCCAGAGCCAGTTCAACGGTCTGCCGACGAATCTCATCAATAATTTCTGCCGGCAAGGAGAATGGAGGGAGTGAACATGCTGAATCGCCGGAATGAATACCTGCCTCTTCAATATGTTGCATAATTCCACCAATAACAACATTGGTCCCATCTGCCAGGGCGTCAACATCCACCTCAATTGCATTCTGGAGAAACTTATCGACCAAAACCGGATGCTCTGGTGATGCATCTACGGCGTACTTCATGTAATCCCGCAACCGTTCAACATCGTAGACAATCTCCATCGCCCGTCCACCTAAAACATAGGAAGGTCGCACTACAACCGGATAGCCGATCCGCTCAGCGATGATCTCTGCTTCGTCAAAGGCACGAGCGATGCCGTTATTCGGCTGAAGAAGGTTGAGTTTATTGACCAACGCCTGGAAACGTTCCCGATCTTCTGCCCGATCAATGGCATCAGGAGAGGTCCCGATAATCGGAACCCCATTTTTTTCCAATGCTTCTGCCAGTTTTAATGGGGTTTGCCCACCATATTGGACAATCACCCCTTCCGGCTTCTCTATTTCAACAATTGCCAGGACGTCTTCAAGGGTGAGTGGTTCAAAATAGAGCCGATCTGACGTGTCATAATCGGTTGAAACAGTTTCCGGATTACAGTTAACCATAATCGTTTCAAACCCTGCCGCAGCCAGAGAAAAAGCACCATGGACACAACAATAGTCAAACTCTATTCCTTGACCAATTCGATTGGGGCCACCACCCAGGATCATAATCTTCCGCTTGTCTGTTGGTTCAGATTCGCACTCTTCTTCATAGGTTGAATAGAAATAGGGGGTAAATGCTTCAAACTCTGCACCACAGGTATCAACCCGCTTGTAAACCGGGAGAACCTTAAGGTTGTGGCGCATCTCACGGATATCACCCTCGGTAATTCCCCAGAGAAAGGCGAGTCGCCGATCTGAAAAACCATACTGCTTTGCTTCTCTCAGCAGGTCGATAAAATCCGGGTTTTGGGTATTCAGCTGATCCTTATGGGTCAACAAAACTGATTCCATCTCAATGATCTGGGCGATATTGGACAGAAACCATGGATCGATCCCACTCAGTTTGTAGATTTTTTCCAGACTGTATCCAGCCCGAATTGCATCAGCGAGATACCACATCCGCTCCCAGCTGGGGATCTGAAGCTTCTCTATCAACTGATCATTTTCACGGGAAGTCAGAGCCCGAACATAGTCGGCAGGATTTTTAAAAATTCGACTTTCAAAACCGTAAGAGTCAATTTCCAACGAACGAAGTGCCTTTTGTAAACTCTCCTTAAAAGTTCGACCAATCGCCATTGCTTCACCCACTGATTTCATCTGGGTGGTCAAGGTTGCATCAGATTGGGGGAATTTCTCAAAGGTGAACCGGGGAACTTTTGTCACAACATAATCAATTGTCGGTTCAAAAGATGCGAGAGTTTCGCGAGTGATGTCATTTTTGATTTCATCAAGGCGATATCCGACCGATAATTTTGCTGCAATCTTGGCAATCGGGAATCCAGTCGCTTTTGAGGCGAGAGCGGAAGATCGAGAGACCCGGGGGTTCATCTCTATCACGACAAACCGCCCATTTTTCGGGTTCACCCCGAACTGGATATTTGAGCCACCGGTTTCAACCCCGATCTCACGGATAATTTTCAGTGAGGCATCGCGTAAAATCTGATATTCCTTATCGCTCAACGTTTGTGCCGGAGCAACGGTGACGGAATCACCCGTATGGACGCCCATTGCGTCAAAGTTTTCGATGGAACAGATGATGACAACATTGTCGGCACAATCCCGCATCACCTCAAGTTCATACTCTTTCCAGCCAATGATCGATTCCTCAACCAATATCTCACTGGTTGGAGAGGCATCAATCCCGGCAATCGCCATCCGGTCGTACTCTTCGCGATTATAGGCAATACCGCCACCTGATCCACCTAAGGTAAAAGATGGCCGAATGATCGCAGGAAAACCAATATCCTCGATAACTTCCACCGCTTCGCGGTGATTATGTGCCAGCCCGGATCTGGGGACATCAATGCCAATATTTTCCATCGCCTGTTTGAACAGAGTCCGGTCTTCGGCTTTTTTAATCGGACCGAGCTTTGCACCGATCAACTCAACATTATATTTTTCCAGAACACCAGCTTCAGCGACAGATACCGCAGTATTCAGGGCAGTTTGGCCGCCGAGAGTTGGTAGTACTGCATCGGGTCGTTCTTTGGCGATAATTCGGGTGAGAACATCCGGGGTGACCGGTTCAATGTAGGTCCGGTCAGCAAAATCAGGATCGGTCATGATTGTTGCCGGGTTGGAATTAAGGAGGATAACTTCGTACCCCTCCTCTTTTAATGCCTTACACGCCTGTGTTCCTGAATAATCAAACTCACACGCTTGACCAATAACAATCGGACCGGCACCAATAATCAGAATCTTTTTTAAATCATTACGCTTGGGCATCGTTGGTCCCCTTTTTATAATCTTTGATCATCTCAATAAACCGCTCAAACAGATAATGGGCATCATGGGGACCGGGTGATGATTCAGGATGGTATTGGACCGAAAAAGCCGATTTTTCAAGCAGCTGTATTCCTTCAACAGTATTATCATTCAGGTTGATATGGGTCACCTTGATCTGTTCTGAAAGACTCTCTTCATCTACAGCAAAACCATGATTTTGCGATGTAATTTCCACCTGCTGCCGCTGGTAATCAAGAACCGGTTGATTGCCGCCACGGTGGCCGAATTTAAGTTTAAAAGTTCGCCCACCTGCTGCGATGGAAAGGAGCTGATGACCGAGACAAATGCCGAAAACAGGAACTTTTCCGAGTAATTTACGAATATTTTCCTGAGCATAGAGGAGAGGTTCCGGATCGCCCGGACCATTACTGAGAAATACCCCATCGGGATTCATTTTTAGAATTTCCTCGGCGCTGGTGGTTGCCGGAACGACAGTGACGTCACAACCTAGCGAGGTCAGATTGCGTAGAATATTCCGTTTAATGCCAAAATCATAAGCAATAACTTTAAATGGAAGATCCGACTGACTATAATCACAATAGCCATCTTCCAACGACCAGACCCCTTCAGTTGACCTATATGGCTTTTTACAGGTGACTTCCTTCACCAGATCACGTCCAACGATAGAGGGTGCCTGGCGGGCTTTCTCGATCAAACTGTCCGGATCTGTGTCAAGGGAAGAGATCATTCCTGTCTGTGCCCCGACAGTACGAATATGGCGAACCAGGGCTCGGGTATCGATCCCCTCAATAGCGACAATATTATGTTCTTTCAGGTAGGCATCCAAGGTCATTTCTGAGCGGTAATTACTTGGAAAGGGGCAAGATTCTTTGACCACAAAGCCGGATAGAAAAGGACGAACCGATTCAACATCCTCAGGATTGATCCCATAATTACCAATCTGCGGGTAGGTCATGGTGACGATCTCACCATAATATGACGGATCGGTGAGAATTTCCTGATAACCGGTCATGCTGGTATTAAATACAACCTCCCCGGCAACCTCACCGATTGCACCCAGTGCTTTGCCAATAAAATACTTACCGTCAGCAAGTGCCAGTACTGCTTTCATCGATACCTCAATTATTAAAGGTTTACTTAAGGTTGTTGTGCTTAACAAGTTGAATTAATTACTATCTTTCAAAAACAGTCTTTCCTGCCAGAATTGTGCGGACAGCGTAGCCACGCACCGTTCGACCATCGAAAGCAGTATTTTTGCTTTTGGAGTGTAGCTTGTCAGCCTCCACAGTCCACTCCTTATTTGGATTGATCAGAGTGATATCGGCAACAGCTCCGACTGCAAGAGTGCCACGATCAATACCGAGAATTTCAGCTGGTTGACAGGTAAGCAGTGCAATTGCCTGAGACAGATTGAGAACCTTTTCGGCGACCAAGCTGAGAGTCAGTGGCAGCAAAGTCTCAAGCCCGACAACACCGTTCATGGCAATGGCAAATTCGACATTCTTCTCATCGATATGGTGCGGCGCATGATCGGTGGCTATGGCGTCAATAGTTCCATCAGCCAGACCAGCACGTACCGCGTCAACGTCCCCCTGCGATCGGAGTGGCGGGTTCATCTTGAAATTGGCGTCGTAACCGCGGATCGATTCATCGGTCAACATGAAGTGGTGCGGAGCCGCTTCACAGGTGACGCGCACGCCACGAGCTTTGGCATGACGGACCAGTTCGACACTCCCTTTAGTGGAAACATGGCAAACATGCAGGTGTGCACCGGTCAAGTCGGCCAGCATAATATCTCTGGCCGTAACGGCATCCTCAGCAACCCATGGAATTCCCTTCAGTCCCAGTTCGGTTGAAACCGGCCCTTCATTCATACAGCCACCAGCAACCAGGCTCATATCTTCGGCATGGGTAAAAATAGGCACGCCAAAAGTGTTGGCATATTCCAGGCCGCGACGCATCATTTCGCCATTTTTGACCGGCAATCCATCATCAGAGAAACCGACACAACCACACGCTTTAAGCTCGCCCATCTCAGTTAGAAGTTCACCATCCATACCCTTGGTGATGGAACCGATCGGAAAAACGTTGGCACTCCCCTGCTCCTGCGCTTTGCTGATGATGTATTTGGTGATCGCAAGATTGTCGTTGACCGGGCTGGTGTTCGGCATACAGGCAACCGAAGTAACACCTCCGGCCGCAGCTGCACGGGTTCCACTGATGATATCTTCTTTGTACTCATAACCCGGATCACGCAAATGAGTATGCATGTCAACCAGTCCAGGAGTGACAATCAGGCCTGCGGCATTGATCACTTCAGCGTCACCGGAATCGATATTTGCAGCCAGTTCCGCAATTTTACCGTCAACAACCAAGATGTCGAGTTTTTCGTCGATTTTGTTGGCGGGATCCACGACCCGACCCGATTTAATCAGTATCTTCATCTTTATCACCTCTTATTTAAATTTGTGTAGGGTGTCTAACATTCACTCATCAAGTTTTCACCACCAGCAACCAGGTAGAGTAGTGCCATCCGTACGGCAACGCCGTTTTCTACCTGATTAAGAATCACGTTCTGTGGCCCGTCAGCAATTGCAGTTCCAAGTTCAACACCGCGATTGATCGGGCCGGGGTGCATCACAATGGCATCTTTTTTTGCCAG
>CAZGKZ010000075.1:0-5510 GCA_964526315.1 uncultured Geobacteraceae bacterium | reverse complement strand
TGCTCTAGCCGAAGAAGAGGTTGAACTGGTTGAAGATCCAGAACTCTCATCAATAGATGATGAAGATGACAACTTCTATTTTGATGAAACTGTGGAAGATGACAGTGATCTCGCTTCAGTTGTGGCTGGTGGTGTTGGTATTGCCGCAGGAGTTGCCGCGGCACCTCTCGGTCATGGTGAGTCTGTAACTGAGCAGGTCGAACAACAGTTGCGCGAACTTTCTGAAGATGAATTGAAGGAGATTGTCACCAAAGTTGCCGGGCCGATGATTGAAAAGCTGGCAGGTGAAATGTTGGAGAAAATTGCCTGGGAAGTCGTCCCTGAATTAGCAGAAGCGATGATCAGTGAAGAAATACGTAAAATTAAAGATGGGGATAGCTAGCAATCCGAAACAAAGATAGAATGCTTCGTACCTGGGGGGCAGTAGGGAATTCTTGACTTCCTTGCTGCCCCCCTTTATTGTTCCTGCCCAGATAAATGACTTAGCTATTTATGATTTTATTTGAAGCATTCAGTAGAGAAACCCACCACATATATTAAGTAAGGATTTGTCAGCAATGAAGACAGAACTCCCTAAAGGTTACGAACCGGCAGAGGTTGAACAGAAGTGGTTTGATGTTTGGGAACAGCGTGGTGATTTCCATGCGGATGAAAATTCCTCAAAACCCCATTACTCAATTGTTATCCCCCCTCCAAATGTGACTGGTGTTCTTCATATGGGGCATGCACTGAATAATACTTTGCAGGATATTCTCTGTCGTTGGAAGCGAATGTCGGGATATGAAGTTCTCTGGATGCCGGGAACTGATCATGCCGGGATTGCAACTCAGAATGTTGTTGAAAAACAACTGGCTGCCGAAGGTAAAGATCGTCACGATCTAGGCCGCGATGCTTTTGTTGAGCGGGTCTGGAAGTGGCGCAAGGAATCGGGTGGTCAGATTATCAACCAGTTGAAACGTCTGGGTGCCTCCTGTGATTGGCAGCGGGAACGTTTTACCATGGACGAAGGTCTGTCTACGGCGGTTCGGGAAGTTTTTGTCAGTTTGTATGATGATGGTCTAATCTACCGGGATAACCGCTTGATCAACTGGTGCCCTCGTTGTCATACGGCATTATCCGATCTTGAAGTTGAGCATGAGGATAAGCAAGGAAATCTCTGGCATCTCCGCTATCCGGTTAAGGGGACCGAGCAGGTTTTGATTGTTGCAACAACTCGCCCGGAAACTATGCTGGGTGATACTGCTGTTGCTGTCCATCCGGAAGACGAACGTTACACCGACCTGATTGGGAAAACTGTTCTCTTACCACTGATGAATCGTGAAATCCCGATTATTGCTGATGAATACGTTGACAAGGATTTTGGTAGTGGTGCGGTAAAGATTACTCCGGCACACGATTTTAATGATTTTGAAATTGGCAAGCGGCACGACCTGGAATTTATCAATATTCTTGATGAGTCCGGGAAGATCAACGAAAAGGGTGGTTCCTATGTCGGCATGGAACGGAATGTTGCCCGGGCAAAAGTTGTTACCGATCTTGAAGCATTGGGTCTGCTGGATAAAATTGATAATTATACCAATGCTGTTGGCGAATGCTACCGTTGTCGGACAACCATTGAACCCTATATGAGTAAGCAGTGGTATGTCGCGGTCAAGTCTCTCGCTGCTGAGGCGATCAAGGCAGTCGATTCCGGGCAAACAAAAATCGTTCCACAACAGTGGGAAAAAACGTATTACGAATGGATGAATAATATCCAGGATTGGTGTGTCAGTCGGCAGATTTGGTGGGGACATCGTATCCCGGCCTGGTTCTGTAATGATTGTGGTGAAATAACCGTCTCCCGGAGCGACGTAACTACTTGTAAACATTGTGGCAGTAACAATCTCCGTCAGGAAACGGATGTGCTGGATACCTGGTTTTCATCAGCACTCTGGCCATTTTCAACGATGGGGTGGCCGGAACAGACTCAGTCTCTGCAGAAGTTTTATCCTACCAGTTGCCTGGTCACCGGATTTGATATCCTGTTTTTCTGGGTTGCCAGAATGATGATGATGGGGATCAAGTTTATGGGGGAGGTCCCTTTTAAGGAAGTCTATATTCATGCCCTGGTGCGCGATGCACAAGGGCAGAAAATGAGTAAGAGTAAGGGGAATGTTATCGATCCACTGACCATAGTGGATGAGTATGGAGCTGATGCTTTTCGTTATACTCTTTGCGCTTTTGCCGCAATGGGACGTGATATAAAGTTATCAGCGGACCGTATTGGCGGTTATCGAAATTTTGTCAATAAACTCTGGAATGCCAGTCGCTTCGCGTTGATGAATCTGGAAGATTTTGATCCGGCTGAACATGATTTGAGTCAACAGCCCTTGTCCCCTGCAGATCAGTGGATTCTGAATCGTTATGCTTTTGCAGCGGCAGAAGTGAACCAGGCACTGACAAATTATAAATTTAATGATGCTGCCAGTATTCTTTACTCGTTTACCTGGCATGAGTTTTGTGATTGGTATATTGAGTTAAGTAAGGGGAATCTGTACGGCGATAACGCTGAGGCACGTAGGGCAACACAAATTGTTTTGTTCACAGTGCTGGAAGGTTTGTTGCGGATGCTCCATCCTATTCTGCCATTCGTGACCGAGGAAATTTGGCATGCCCTTCCCGGGCAACGTGCGGTTGATTCGATTATGCAGGCTGATTATCCGCTAAAACCACTGGCTGCAACGGATCAATCTATTGTTGCCGATATGGAAGGGGTCATGGATGTCATCCGGGCAATTCGCAATGTGCGTGGTGAGCTTGATGTCCCGCCGGGGAAAAAAATTAAGGTTGTTCTCAATTGTAAATCTGACTCTGTCGTAAAATCAATTACCTCTGGACAGGCATATATCAAATCATTGGCACGGGTGGAAAACTTGCTGGTTGGTGTTGCTGTGGAACGACCCAAGCAAGCTTCAACTCAGGTGGCCGGCGAGGTTGAGGTGATGATTCCTCTGGCAGACTTAATCAATGTAGAGGAGGAAGAGGCACGTTTAAATAAAGAGATTGAAAAGGTGCAGAAGGATGTTGGTTTTTTTGAAAGAAAATTGTCTAACGAAAAATTTGTAGCGAATGCTCCACCTCAGGTTCTGGAAAAAGATCGTGGTAAATTGGCTGCTGCTGAGAAAAAGCGAGAGATTTTACAACAGAGTTTGGAAAAAATACTTGCTTTAAAATAAAAAGCCGTAGATGACCGGAAAGGTATGATTTTCCGGTCATTTTTGTAGGTGTAAACCGTTATGGTTGCTAGTGCTGATGATTGATTAGAATTTATATGTTTATCTATTTTTTTGTTTGAATTTTTAACAATATTTAGTATACAGTATACGATCTGTATTTTACTGTGAGTTCTGATAATTTTATTTTGGATTTGCAGTTTTATTTTGACGTCGGAAGGATGTCGATGATGAACGGGAGGATAAGCTCTTGGCGGGGACCGCCAGAGCAACATTACACGGTTCAGTTTCAGGAGGAGAGGCGTGCTGGGCCGTAGATAACTAGGACAGGTATTGGTGATTGAATTTGGGAGATCCGATCCCGATTGGCAATCAATTCACATTTTCGAGGGATATTTAACTATGAATCTATTTAAAAGCACTGTGGGAAGAAAGATTCTGATGGCAGTGACCGGGTTGTGTCTGGTCGGTTTTATTTCTGTCCATCTCCTTGGCAACTTGTCGGTTTTTGCAGGTCCCGATGGTATTAATGCCTATGCTGAACATCTGCACTCACTGGGGCCATTGGTTTGGATTTTCCGCCTGATTATGCTTGGCCTGTTTGCGGTTCACATCACTTTCGGGGTGCAGCTTTACCTTGAAAACCGCGCTGCCACGCCGGATAATTACGCCGTCCAAAAAACTTTGGTGACTACCTTCTCAGCTAAAACCATGGTTTTTACCGGTTTGATCATTCTGGCCTTCCTGCTCTACCATTTACTCCATTTTACCGTGCAGATTACCAACCCTGCCACTTCGGCTCACCATCTGCCCCTTGATATGGCCAATCGTCTCGATGTTTTCACCATGGTTACAGCAAGCTTCCAAAATGCTTTTATCGCTCTGGTTTACATTGTTGCGATGATTGCTTTAACACTGCACATTTTTCATGGACTGTCCAGCTGGGTACAGACTTTTGGCTGGAGTACTGGTGCGAGTCAAGATAAAGTGACTTTTATCGGTAAGTTAGTGGCTATCGCTTACGGACTGGCTTATATCGCTATTCCATTACTTCTTCTCGCTCGTATAGTGAAATAGGGGGCTTATTGTGATTTTAGATGGAAAAGCACCTACAGGTCAGGTCGATACATCTTGGGATAAATACCGCGAAGATATGAAGCTGGTAAATCCTTCCAATAAAAGAAAGTATAAAATTATTGTTGTCGGTAGTGGTTTGGCCGGTGGCGCTGGCGCAGCAAGCCTTGGTGAACTTGGCTACAATGTTGATTGTTTCTGCTATCAGGACAGCCCCCGTCGTGCACACAGTATCGGTGCGCAGGGTGGTATTAACGCAGCTAAAAACTATCCCAGTGATGGCGATAGTATTTATCGCCTCTTTTATGACACCGTCAAGGGTGGCGATTTTCGCTCCCGCGAAGCCGATGTTTGGCGTTTAGCTCAAGTCTCCAACAATATCATTGACCAGTGTGTCGCACAGGGTGTTCCGTTTGCCCGCGATTATGCCGGTTATCTTGATAACCGCTCTTTCGGTGGTGCTCAGGTTTCCCGGACATTCTATGCTCGTGGCCAAACTGGTCAGCAGCTGTTGCTCGGTGCTTACTCGGCACTCTCCCGGCAGATAAAAAACAAGACCGTCACTATGCATCCACGGACCGAGATGTTGGATCTGGTTGTTGTTGATGGTGTTGCCAAAGGGATTACCGTTCGGAATCTGCTGACCGGTGAAGTTGAGTCTCATTGGGCTGATGCCGTTATTTTGGCAACCGGTGGTTATGTTAATGTTTTCAATCTTTCAACCAACGCTATGGGTAGTTCAGTTACGGCGATCTGGAAAGCTGTCAAGAAGGGTGCCTATATGGCGAACCCTTGTTACACACAGATTCACCCGACTTGTATTCCGGTTCATGGTGAGCATCAGTCCAAACTGACTCTGATGTCAGAGTCCCTACGGAATGATGGTCGGATCTGGGTTCCTAAAAAAGCCGAAGATTGTGAAAAGCATCCAAGTGAAATTCCAGAGCAAGATCGTGATTACTACTTGGAGCGGAAGTATCCTTCCTTTGGTAATCTGGCTCCTCGTGATATTTCCTCGCGTTCAGCAAAAGAAGCTTGTGATGCTGACCTTGGTGTCGGCCCAGGTAAGCGTGGTGTTTATCTTGATTTTGAAGATGCTATCAAGCGGGTTGGGCAAAAAACAATTGCCGAGCGTTACGGCAACCTGTTTGACATGTATGAGAAAATTACCGATGAGAATGGCTACGAGCGCCCCATGCGTATCTATCCTGCTCCTCACTATAA
>CAZGKZ010000074.1:0-5522 GCA_964526315.1 uncultured Geobacteraceae bacterium | reverse complement strand
GTCAGGGCGGCAATAATTTTACGCATTTTATTGCCAGCTATTTTCTGTAAACCTTCCGACATAATTTTTATGCCGAACAGAAACATTCCCAGACCACCAAGGAGTCCAAATATAAGTTGCTGATTTAAAAGCGCAGACATGATCACTCCCATCAATGGGTCGGTAGCGCAGAAAATAACGGTTAGAGAAGCAGTGAATCTTGTTAAGACCGAATTTTATAACGTGAGTGTCGATTACTCAACAAAAAAGCCGGCAGTCAAGCTGCCGGCAAATAAAACCTACACTGTTCTGACCGGCGGTCAGCTTTTATGTGACAAGCTATCGTTAAGCATGGTGCGGTAATCTTTTTTTGCAGTGCGTATTTTTCCACTGAAGATTCTGACAATGTTTAAAGTTAATTGTAAACCAAGACGCGGCTTTTCACTCGCCAAAGTGTTGAAGCTTTTCCGGTTCAAACTATAGAGAATTGTATCTTCAATAATTCGAGCTGTTGCCAGGCGACTCCCCCCATCAATCACCGCCATTTCACCAAAAATATCACCGGGTCCCAGGGCAATTAATGTCTGCTCCGCCACTTCGGCCAACATTTGTGATATCTGGACTGCTCCCTGATTAATTATATACAAAGATTCCCCGGGCATGTTTTCAATAAAAACAGTCATCCCTTTAGACACCTGAGTCGAAGTAAAAATAGAGCTGAGATACTCTATCTCCTGTCTCGCTAAGCCTGTAAATAATGGGCTGGCCAATAATTTAGAAAAATCGACTTGACTCATATTGAGTTCCTTTTCATCGGAAGGAGGATCAGGCCTGGTAATTTTCAGTATAATGCAAATAATTGAGTGCCGATTGTTTGAGATCAGCAACTTCACGATCAGACAAGTGTCGTTTATACCTTGCAGGAGATCCAGCATACAAAGTACCGGAAGGGACATTTGTCCCCGGGGTCACTAACGCTCCAGCTGCAACCATGGCGTCATCTTCCACGACTGCTTTATCCATAACAACCGCTCCCATACCAATGAGACAGCGATCACCTATTTTACAGCCATGCAGGGTCACATTGTGACCAATGGTCACATCATCTCCGATCACTGTCGGGTTTATTTTGTGGGTCACGTGGATGACCGTTCCATCCTGGATATTAGTTCTTTCACCAATCCGGATAAAATTGACATCTCCACGAATCACGACATGAAACCAGATACTTGAGTCAGCTCCAATCTCAACATCACCAATAATTTCAGCTGAATCGACGTGAAAAACACGATCAGCAAGTTTAGGAGTTATCCCTTGGTAAGTATGTAACATAAGTTTACCTGCATAGAGCCTGTCGGACTATAAAGAAGTGGCTGCTAGAGTAAAAAGACCCATCCACTAATAAGGTGAATGGGTCTCTATCAAGTTATCGATGATCATAAAAATCAGCTATCTACACGTTCCCGCAACTCTTTTCCAACTTTAAAAAAAGGTAATTTTTTTTCATTGACCTTGATAATTTCACCGGTTTTAGGATTACGCCCCATATAAGCTCTATAGTCTTTAACCATAAAACTCCCAAACCCCCGGATCTCAATCCGATCATTATCAATCAATGCCTGTGACATTGTATCAAAAATCAAGTTAACGATCTGTTCCGATTTTTTGTAGGTCAGATTGTTTTTGATTGATAGTGTCTCTACCAGTTCAGACTTGTTCATAATGCCCCCTTAGAGGTTGTTATGGTCTTAATATCGAGATCAACTGTTTCCAAGAATATACAATATGGTTTGTACATGTCAAGAAGAGTCACATAAATTTCAAGCAGTTGGAAAATATCAGATGATCGTAAATGGTGATAAAGTCCATATAACCTTAGCATCATCGGTACCGATATTTTTCCAGCGATGGGGCAAATGTGATTTAAAACAGAGACTATCACCGGTTTCAAGGATATAAACCTCATCAACAATCGTCATTTCCAGGCGACCTTCCAGTATATAGATCAACTCATCTCCGGGGTGGTACATATTGGAAACACCACTTTTACCACCCTTTTGCACAGTACAGTAAAATGACATAAATTGCGGGTCACGCAGACCGGAAGTAAAAGATTCGGTATGCATATTATATTCGTCGTCATAAACTGTTTTATCCCGCTCACCGGGGCGAGTATGGACAATTTCATGGGACGATGAGACATCCTCGACAAAATAGTTAATGCTCTTATCAAAGACAGTGGCTAACCGCATCAAAATCTCTACCGATGGAATGGTCAGCCCCCGCTCTATTCTCGAAATCATATTGGAAGAGACTTTTGATTTCTCAGCCAGAATTTGAATCGTCAGGTCTTGTTTGAGTCGGATCTCTTTTAACTTTTTGCCGACAATTTTCTTAACTTGCATGATGATGTACTCCCTTTAAAACAAAATGTATCAGACATTTGGAGGGGGCGAAACAGCCCAAAGAATTTTTGATTGCTGATCGGCAAGGTTTTTCCAACTATGTGGCAAAGCCGCCTTGAAGCTGATAGAATCACCCTTTTCCAAATGAAAATTTTCACCTTCAATATTAAAATCGAGACTGCCCTCGAGAACCATGGCAAATTCTTCACCGGTATGGACCATTCCCCCCTCACCGCTATCACAGTGAGGCTCAAGGGTATCAATGAAAACAGAAAAACCCGGATCACGTAGACTCTGGGTTAAACTACAAATTTTATGTTTGTGTTCAAAAAAGAAGATGGGATCACCCTCTCCTGCCGGGGTAAAAACGATGGTATTGCCTCTTTCGGCCTCCTCAACAAAATAGCTGAGACTCAGACCTAACGCATCCGCCAATTTCATCAGGATTTCGACTGAAGGGATGGTTAACCCTCGTTCAATCCTGGAGATCATATTGGAAGAGACATGGGACATTTCAGCAAGAACTTGAATTGTTTTATCCCGTTTCAGGCGTGATGATTTGAGTTTTCTGCCAATCAGTTTCTTTACCATTGCATTGCACCTCATTGTAGTTTTAAAATCATGTTCTACCACTCAAATTCTCAGCTGTCAATACTATATGAGATATTTGAAGCACGAAATGGTAGCTCATATCAAGTAATTATTGATCTACAAGATGTGTATTGGACAAATCTAAAATCTCGCGGATTTTGGTCAATAAAGTGATCGGCACAATTGGTTTGTTCAACAACACTACCCCTTCCCTGACCAAACCCTGCTCACGGAGGAAATCAAAGGTATAACCGCTAATAAAGATAACCGGAATTGTAGTTCTATTTCTGATCTCCTGATAAAATTCAGGTCCTTTAATGCCTGGCATAACAACATCAGATAAAATCAGGGAAAAATCGTATTCCATACGTTCTAGCATTTTCAGTGCAGATTCAGCACAATCGCTTGAAATGACCTGGTATCCAACAGTGGCCAGGATTGCTGTTGTTGACTCCCTGACTAAAGGATCATCCTCAACCAGCAGAATTGTTTCATCGCCACCGGGAAGGTGATTATTAACCATCTCAACCGGTAATGGGAGGGGCTGAGCGGTCAGAGGAAGATAAATTTTAAAACAGGAACCTGCTCCAGGGGCACTATCAAGCAGGATATAACCATTATGTTGCTTGACAATTCCCCAGGCCATCGCAAGACCGAGACCTGTCCCTTTGCCGGTATCTTTCGTGGTAAAGAAAGGATCAAAAATTTTCTGCTGAATCTCTTTGGGGATGCCGGTTCCGCTATCGGCAACCGAAATCAAGGCATATGAACCAGGACGACCATACCCATAGGTTTGACAGAAGTTCTGGTCAATCTCTATCGCTTCAGTTTTGATTGATAATACCCCGCCGTCGCGCATGGCGTCGCGAGCATTGGTCGCAAGATTCACCAAAACCTGTTCAAATTGTGAGGATTCAGCTAAAACCACTAATTGCTGTTCCGACAGGGTAAGAATCAGCTCAATCCGTTCTCCGATCACCTGCCCAAAAATACTTTGAACATTCTTCACCAACCGATTCAAATCAACCGGAGTCGATGGCTCCGATTTTTTACGACTGTATGCCAGCAATCCATGGGTCAATTGAGAACCTCGTTCGGCGGCCTCACCAATCTTCAAGATTTTAGACAACAGTTTAGGCTGATCCGTAAGCTGTGACTGTAACAACCCGACATAGCCTGAAATCACCGTTAATATATTATTAAAATCATGGGCAATTCCGCCGGTTAAAGTACCAATAGCTTCCATCCGTTGTGAGTGGAGAAGCTGTTTCTCCAAAGTTTTCCGTCGAGTAATATCGATAAAAGTTATGACCCCGCCAACCAGTTTGTCGTCCCTTTTCATCGGATGTCCCCAGTATTCAACCGGTATCTGATGACCATCGCGATGGGTGAAAAACTCATCTTCACTACTCAACTTGGCACCACTTGAAATAGCAGCGATAAAAGGACATGCCATATTCATCAAAACAGAATTTTGGCGGGTATCAGGACGAACCAAATGACAGAAATTTTGACCGATCAACTCAGTTTCTGTTGTATACCCGAGGATTTTGGCAGTTGACGGGTTACAGAACACCACATTCCCCCCTAGATCAATGCCCACAATCGCCTCAGCTGTAGAGTTAAAAACCGTTCTTAACTTCTCTTCACTGCGTGAAAGCTCACGAAAGTAATGCATTCTTTCACACTCGGCAGCAGCGCGGGAGGTAATGACTGAAAGTAATTCCTGAATATGAGGGACAGATTGAAGGGGTTCTCTGGAATAAGCACAGACACACCCCATCACCTTTCCATCATGACCAAGCATCGGACTACCAATAAAACTGGATATTTTATCCAGGGCAGGAATGGTCTCTGCGGACAACAAATCATCTGCACCATCCTGATAAAGACAAAATTGTCCTTTTAATACCTGCTGAAAAGGAGAATGTTGAATCGATAATCGAGAAGCAGCTAAAAAATGGTCATCCAGAAAACTGGCCCTAATCTCTAGAATATCGCCATGCATAACTCCGATACATGCGCCATCCATGTCCAACCAGTCACAGAGGTTACGGATAATTTCGTTCAGGCACGCCTGACCAGTCAAACCGACAGTACTCCGGACCAGAGTTTGTATCGAAGCTTCATATTTTTCCCGCAAAGTGATATCGCGAACCACGGAAAAAAATACCGCCTGACCATCCAGTTCAAAAAGTTGACTCCCTATTTCGACCGGGACCCAGTGCTCACTGTTACATAATAATTCTGTCTTGAAGAGTGCCTTACCGGTTGTCTTGATATTGTCGATAATAGTCGCATAGGTATCCTGATCTTCAAGGGCAACCCGATTGATCTGGTAAGGAGATAACTGGAGCACTTGATCACGTGAAAGCTGCAACATTTCACACGCGACATCATTAACCTCAATATATTTTCCCGGGGTTCCATCGGGGCGACACTCGGCGATAAAAACCGCATCTGCCATCCCATTAAAAAGCCGCAAAAAATAATCCCTCCCCTGTTTTTCAACCACCTTAACCATTTTTATCCTCACTTAAGTTGCTT
>CAZGKZ010000073.1:0-5608 GCA_964526315.1 uncultured Geobacteraceae bacterium | reverse complement strand
GCTTGAGCCCCCTCAAGGGACAACATCTCAAAAAGAAGGGTGTCGTCATGGACGGGGACTCCCCATTGGTTATCGTGATACTCAATATAAAGAGGGTCATTTCCGCACCACCCACATCTTTTTTTCATTAGTTCTCTCCTGAAAATTTATTCAAATAACAGATTTGATAGTACTTGCTATCGCGATTAAAAGAAACCCGCCCCGGGGAGATGTGATCAACATGAAGGGGGTGGAGAATAGCGGTGGGTTGCTCCTCAGGGAGAAAAATGTTACTTTTCTCCTCATAATTCTTATTCTTTACGGACTTTGAAAAAGATATGCATAAAATAGCCTGTCACGAATGCGATCTGGTTCACGATATTCCACCTATGCCGGCCCGCTCCTCAGCGTGTTGTGTCCGTTGTGGGTCGTTACTGTTTCGTGCTCAAAAAAACAGTATTGATCGAACCCTGGCGTGGGCTTTTGCCGGGCTGGTTCTCTATGTTGTCGCAGTTTCTTACCCGTTTCTGGCGATGAAAAGTGGTTCGATTGTTCAGCAAACCAGTCTTCTGAGTGGGGTAGAACAGCTTTTCAACCAAAAAATTTATTTTCTTGCCACCCTTGTTTTGCTGACTTGTGTGATATTGCCGTTGCTGCAATTACTCGGTCTTCTCTATGTTTTTATCCCTTTTAAATTGAATCTGCGCAACAAATTCGCAATTCCGGTGTTTCGGTTACTTGGCCACATCAAGGCATGGAGCATGATGGAGATCTACATGCTTGGAATCCTGGTTGCTATTGTGAAGCTGGCGAAGATGGCAACGATTGTTCCGGGATTGGCGGTGATTGCTTTCGGGCTGTTGATCTTTGTTTTAAATTTTGCTTTGTCAGCGGTTGATCACCACATGGTCTGGGAACGTCTGGAGCGGGAGACGTGAAAAAAAAATATATCTCCGCAAAGAGCATGGGACTGGTCAGTTGCCATGATTGCCACCTGCTCAGTCGCTGGCCTGAAGTTTCTGATTCCCAAATTGTCTCCTGTCCGCGTTGTGGGAGTGAACTGCACCAACGCAAGCCAAATAGCCTGACCCGAACCTGGGCGCTGTTGTTTGCGGCAATGATCTTTTATATTCCCGCCAATCTCTTGCCCATGACAGTGACGACTGCTGTCGGAGCTGTCCAGGCTGATACCATCATGAGTGGGGTTATTTATTTTCTCCACAGTGGTTCTTGGGAAATCGGTCTGGTTATTTTTATTGCCAGTATCTTTGTCCCATTTATGAAGTTTATGATTCTTATCTATCTGCTGCTTTCGGTCCAGTTTAAATCAATTAAGCAACCTAAGAATCGAATTCGTTTGTATCAGTTGACCGAAGCGGTTGGTCGTTGGTCGATGCTGGATGTCTATGTTGTGACTATTCTGATTGCGCTGGTTAAGTTTGGCGTACTGGCGGAGATAGCGGCTGGTCCGGCGGTTCTCTATTTTGCCTTTGTTGTTGTGTTGACGATGCTTGCGGCAGAGAGTTTTGATCCCCGGTTGATCTGGGATGTTGTGGAGGAAGAATCATGAGTGAAGGGAATTCTGAAATGAAACATGCCGAAGAGGCTCCTGAAGCACAAATACAAACCAAACGGAGTTTTTCGATTGTTTGGGTGGTGCCAATTATTGCTCTGCTGATCGGTGGGGGGTTAATCTTTAAGGCGCAGTCAAGCAAAGGGCCAACTATCACCATCACCTTCAATAATGCTGATGGTATCACCGCAGGTAAAACCAAGGTCAAATTCAAAGATGTTGAAATTGGCGAGGTGACAGAGGTTGATTTGGGTGAGGATCTTTCCGGTGTTGTGCTGACGGTTGAATTAAATAAAGGGACCAAGTCTTACTTGACGGAAAACACCCGCTTCTGGGTGGTTCGAGCTCGAATTGGTGCCGGAGAAGTTTCCGGTCTGGGAACCCTATTTTCTGGGGCTTACATTGGAATAGATCCATCAAGTAAAGGGAAGAAACAGGATGCTTTTAAGGGGCTTGAGATACCGCCCATTTTGACAGAAGATCTCCCTGGAGGCAATTTTACCCTTAAAGCGACAGAACTCAACTCTCTTGATCTTGGCTCTCCCATTTATTATCGCGGGATTAAAGTTGGTCAGGTGGTGGCATATCACTTTGATCACGAGGCAGAAGCAGTTCTTCTCGATATTTTTATCAAGGCACCTTTCCACGAGAAAGTTTTTCAGAACACCCATTTCTGGTCTGCCAGTGGGATTGATTTTTCTATGGATGCTAATGGGATCAAGGTTGATACTCAATCTCTGGTTTCGATCATGACCGGTGGCGTGGCTTTTGGACTGTCTCGAGGGGACCTTCCAGAAAAAGCTGCTGACGATGGAGAAACTTTCACTCTTTTCCCGAATCGAGAAAGTAGTAACGAGAAAGTTTTCACCATCAAGAGACACTATCTGATGTATTTTAACCAGAGTATTCGCGGTCTTGCCGCAGGTGCTCCGGTTGAAATTATGGGGGTCAAGATTGGTGAGGTGGTCAGTACTAAGCTGCTATTTGATGAAAATAAGCAAAACTTTACTATTCCAGTGTTGGTAGCGATTGAGCCTGAACGCCTCAGTGGTCTGGTCACGTCGCAGGGAGAACTTCTGGAAAATGACCAATTGGAACATGAATTACAGAGTGAGGTCCAAAATAAGGAAGGGACTCTCCTTATTCAGACAACAAAGCTGGTGGAAAAAGGTTTTCGTGCCCAGTTAAAAACCGGGAGTCTGGTGACTGGACAGCTTTATATTGATCTCGACTATTATCCAAAGCTCCCTTCTGCAACAATTACCATGGAGGGGGAATATCCGGTTTTTCCAACTATTGCTGCTCCCCTCAATCGGATTGGTCAACGGGTTGATAATATCTTGAAGAAGATCGAGAGCATTCCTCTGGATGAGATAGGTCAGAATATTAATCATATCTTGAAAAAAATTGATAACATTCCGATTGCTGAAATCGGTAATAATATGCAAGTTGCTGTCGCTTCACTGACCAAGACACTTAATGAACTTAAGGCTCTGTCGGGTAATATTAATCAGGAGACGATGCCGAAGGTCAATGAATTGCTTGGCCAACTAGAGAGTGCCATTAATGGGATTAATTCAACATTAGGCCCTGATTCTGCATTGAATTATAATGCCCGGACGGTGACTGATGAACTGTCGTTGTCGATTCGATCAATGCGGTCTCTACTTGAGTATCTAGAAAAAGACCCACAAGCGTTGATTTTCGGTAAAGAAGGAGACCCGAAATGATGAGAAGTATTATTTTACAGAGTAGCCGTTGGGTTACCATCTTTGCCGTTATTTTTCTACTTTCAGGTTGTATTGGGCGAAGCGCCCCTAAGGTCACTTATTTTAGTCTGTTGACTGCTGAACAGTTAAAAGCAGAACAGCCGATCGCCTCTCTCCCTGAAATTAAATTGGGAATCGGTCCTGTCACTATTCCAAATAGCCTGAAACGGTCGCAGGTGGCAACTCGACAGCTGGGAAATCAGTATGGGTTTAGTGAATTTAATCGCTGGGCTGGGATTTTGGAAAAAGATTTAACTTATGTTATGGGCGAGAACCTTGGCCATTTACTCGGTGTTGATAAAATTGGCTATTTCCCCTGGCTGCACCATTTCCAACCAACTTATCGGGTCATGCTTGATGTGATAAAACTGGATGGCTCTCTGGATGGAGATGCTGTTTTTAATGTCCATTGGGTTGTTGCCGATGCCACCGGCAACGCATTTCTCGCTGGCGGAAAAGGTGTCTATCGACAACCTCTGGAGGCCAAAACTTATCCTGCTCTTGTTAAGGCGGAGAGCCAGTTGGTGGCTCAGCTGAGTCATGAAATTGCGACTGCGATTGCTGCTCTTGATAAATAGAGTTGCAACTGCACTATGAATAATGATGAGAAGGGGATAGTGTTTTGTTCATCAACAAAATGCTATCCCCCTTTTTGTTTTCATCAATCAACACTCTGGTGAGGATTCATTGAGCCACTCTTTCTTCCTGAGAATACAGCTATGAGTATTATCACCATTCTCGATTTGATTGGAACCGCCGCTTTTGCCGCCTCCGGGGCCTGGGTTGGTGTTCGTAAGCATATGGATTTATTTGGGGTGCTGGTGTTGGGTCTGGTGACCGCAGTTGGCGGTGGAACTCTGCGTGATCTGCTCCTGGGGCATCTCCCCCCAGCTTCTCTGATCAATGAAACCCACCTCTATTTATCTATCCTGGTATCTCTTGTCGTATTCTTCAGCCGTCATAATTTTAAAATTGTTGAAAAGCCTCTTCTCTATTTTGATGCAATCGGTTTGGGAACCTTTGTTGTCATCGGAACAACCATTGCCCTTGATTCTCAGATGGGCTGGCTGGTCGCGGTTCTCATGGGGGTGATTACCGGGACCGTCGGCGGGGTTATCCGGGATGTCCTGGCCAACCAGGTCCCATTGATTCTCCGTCATGAGATTTATGCTTCGGCCTGTATCGCCGGAGGTACTCTTCTGGTGCTTCTCGAACATGTTGGTATCATCCGACCAATTGCAGCTCTGCTGTCAGCCAGTCTGGTGCTTACTGTCCGTTTACTGGCAATCCGCTATGATTGGGCACTGCCACGGTCATAGACAGCTCAGCCTTTCATCTATTAGCAAAACATCAAATTGCCAATAGCTTCTCCTCCCTTCCCCGAAAACATCATTGTCCGCCTTGCCCTGCGCAGATTACCCGTTAAAGTTAGATGGGGTGGATTTTCCGCTGCAGATAAGAAAATTTCCCAATCTGGCTCAATTTTTAATTGATAACAAAATTGGTAATAAAATGATTGACAGTGTAACCTATTGATCTTATGGTGTTTCTATATTGATAAGTGATGGAGGAAATAATGAACTACAGAGCGTTTTTAAAGAGCTGGGGAGTATTGGCTATTAGCCTTGTTTTGTTTTCTGTTGGTATCCCCTCAGTTGGCCATGCAGCAGAGTCTGGCAAGTTCAGCGGGACATGGGTTGCCAATGGAAGCAGAGTAGAATTCCCTTTTAGTGTTGATAGGGAGATCTACACCTTTAAGTTGTCCGGTCACGTGAGTCTGCAGACAAAGATTGGTGATAAAAAAAATTACTGGTCTGACTGCGTTGGTTTTTCCGATACCGTAGACGGGGCCGTTGCCCGCTGTGTCTGGAAAGATCTCAGTGGCTCAGAGATCTATGTCTCTTTGAAGAGTAAACCACTGCATGAAGGGGGGCAGGTCGTTGGTACGATTGTCGGAGGGAGCGACCATCTGCAAGGGCTCAGTGGTGATCTCTCTTTTACCTGGGCTTCATTTTCCGTTCAAGAAGATAGTGGCAAGTCGATGATTATGGGACAGACTCTTGATTTGAGCGGAAGTTATCAGCTCCCCTGACGGGTATTTTAAAAAAAGAATCAGAATGAATTTGAGCTAATGAACCCAATTAGCAAGTAAGGAGATAGTAGATGTGGATCGTTGAATTATTGGTTGTGCTGGTGTTTATTTGGTTTGGTGCACGCCTGGGAAGTATCGGTATCGGTTTTGCCGGTGGCTTTGGTGTCCTGGTTCTTGGCCTGGTCTTTGGTCTGA